>JBGVLA010000042.1:0-3476 GCA_045124015.1 Eubacteriales bacterium
GCAGTCTACCATCTTAGGTGTCAAGATACAAGCCGCACAGTCAAGTGTCGGGAAGGTCTTGTCGATCTGCGCCATTTTACCACCGATGGTGGGTTCTTTTTCAACGAGGTCAACTTCGTAACCTGCGTCTGCGATATCAAGAGCTGTCTGGATACCTGCGATACCGCCGCCAATAACGAGCGCACGTTTTACAACAGGGCTTTCGCTCGCGGTAAGAGGAGCGTTGAGCGCAACCTTTGCGATAGCGGTACGTCCGAGGACGATAGCCTTTTCGGTCGCAACCTTGATATCCTTATGAATCCAAGAGCACTGCTCACGGATATTAGCGATTTCAACCATGTAAGAGTTGAGTCCTGCAGCAGCCGCAGTTTTGCGGAACGTAGCCTCGTGCATACGGGGCGAGCAGGAACATACAACGATGCCGGTGAGTCCGTATTCTTTGATCGCGTTCTTAATGAGGTTCTGACCTGCTTCGGAACACATATACGGATATTCGGCGGAGAAAACAACGCCGGGTTCCTTGCCGAGAGCTTCGGCAACCGCTTTTACGTCAACGGTACCGGCAATATTCGTGCCGCAATGGCACACGAAAACACCAATTTTTTGCATGATTTTCTCCCTCCTTATTTCTTATACTTGCGGAATGCGCTGACGAGGAGCTGACCGGGTGTGTCATCTTCCACAACACACGGAATGTCTTCCGCCTTCAAATGATTTCCGCCCTGACGACGGGTAGCAACGAGACGAACTGCCTCGACAATTTTTGCGGGTTCAACGCCACGGGGGCAACGTTCCACGCAAGCAAAGCAAGTAAGGCATTTATAAATGGAAGGAGAATTGATGAGTTTTTCGATCTCACCCTTCTCTACCATATATACAAACTGATGCGGATGATATTCCATCTCTTCATAAGAAGGACAAGTGCCGGAGCATTTGCCGCATCTCATACACTTGAGAACGTTAACACCGCTGGAGCGAAGGATTTGTTCTTTGTCGTTATTGTGCATTTGTTGCCTCCTTATTTCACGCCGAGCGCTTCGGCAAGAAGTTCAGTGAAGTAAATGACGGGCAATTCGCTTTCCGCTTTGATGAGATTGTAGCGGCAAAGCGGGCATGCTGTGATGATGCAGTCAGCACCAAAGCCGGCGGCGCTTTCCCAAACAGCAGAGCTGTTTTTCTTCGCCTGCTCGCCGTCTTCGAGTGTAACGTAAGCACCGCAGCATTCATTGCGCATCGGATAGATCACAGGTGTTGCGCCGATCGCGCGGATAAAGTCTTCGATGATTTTCGGATTTTCGGGATTATCAAACTGCATCGTCTTTCCGGGGCGAAGCAAAAGACATCCGTAATAAGCCGCAATCTTTCTGCCGGTAAGAGGATTCACTACTTTCTTTTTGAGTTCGTCAAAACCAACGACGTCTCTGAGCATTTCGAGATAATGCAAAACACCGGTATCGCAAGCTTCGCGTGCATCGATACCCATGTAGTTGCTTACCTTAAAATTCATATCGTCATCTGTATCAAGCGCATGCTTAGTCTGCTTGATCACGTTATGACAAGCGGAGCAAAGAGTTACGAGCGCATTGCCTTCTTTTTTCGCCGATTCGAGCGCACGAACAGAAGAAAGCTTCGTTGCGATTTCATCCTTTGCCGTGGTGTAAACACCGCCGCAGCACTGCCATTCGGGAAGCTCCGCAAGTGTGATGCCGAGTGCTTCGGCGCTTCTTCTTGCGTAACCGTCAAGCTCTTTTGCTTTGGTCTTGAGAGTACAACCGGGATAATAACTGAAAGTCATGATATTTCCCCTTTCTTTAAGCCATTTCTTCGGGGTGGAACACTTCGTCAAATTTTTCAGCGGTGAGGAAGCCGAGAGCAACGCACGCTTCTTTGAGCGAAATGTTGTCTTTATATGCTTTCTTTGCTGTCTTTGCCGCGTTTTCATAACCGATGTAAGGGTTAAGAGCGGTAACGAGCATCAAAGAGTTATAAAGGTTGTGGTGCATTTTTTCCTTGTTTGCAAGGATACCGACTGCGCAGTTATCGTTGAAGGAAACGATGGATTCTGCGAGGAGTCTTGCAGACTGGAGGAAATTATAAATACAAACAGGCATGAAAACGTTCAGTTCAAAGTTACCCTGGGAAGCTGCCATACCGACAGCAACGTCGTTACCCATGACCTGAACAGCAACCATGGTAACTGCTTCGCACTGGGTGGGGTTGACCTTACCGGGCATGATAGAGGAACCGGGTTCGTTTTCGGGAATGAAGATCTCACCGAGACCGTCGCGAGGACCGGAAGCGAGCCATCTAACGTCGTTTGCGATCTTCATCATGTCAGCTGCAAGAGCCTTGAGCGCACCGTGAGCGAATACGAGTTCGTCCTTGGAGGTGAGCGCATGGAATTTGTTGGGTGCTGTGATGAAGGGTTTACCTGTGAGTTCGGAAACTGCTTCCGCAACCTTCACGTCAAAGCCCTTGGGGGCATTGAGACCTGTACCAACGGCTGTACCGCCAAGTGCAAGTTCGTGAAGCTCGGGGAGTGCGATCTCAAGCATCTTTCTGTCCTTTTCAAGAGAAGAGCGCCAACCGCTGATTTCCTGAGAGAATTTGATGGGGGTAGCATCCTGAAGGTGGGTTCTGCCACTCTTAACGATGCCTTCGTTTTCTGCCTCCAAACGCTTGAAGGTCGCAATGAGCTTGTCGATCGCCGGGAAGACCTTTTCTTCAATAGCAAGGACAGCTGCAATGTGCATTGCCGTCGGGAAGGTGTCATTGGAGGACTGGCTCATGTTGATGTCGTCGTTCGGATGAAGTGCTTTTTCAAGCGAATCGCCGCCGATTTCGGTACCGCGTCTTGCGATGACCTCATTGGCGTTCATGTTGGACTGTGTACCGGAACCTGTCTGCCAAACAACAAGCGGGAAGTTGTCGTTGAGCTTGCCTGCGATGACTTCGTCGCAAGCCGCGGAAATTGCGGCAAGCTTAGCGTCGGTCATGCGTTCCGGCTTGAGTGCGTGATTTGCCATCGCACAAGCCTTCTTCAAAATACCGAAGGCGTGTGTGATCTCACGCGGCATTGTTTCAATGCCTACGCCGATTTTGAAATTCTCGTGGCTTCTTTCGGTCTGAGCGCCCCAGAGTTTGTCCGCAGGCACCTTGACCTCGCCCATAGAATCATGTTCCACACGATATTCCATATTGAATCTCCACTTTCTTAAAAATTTATTCTTGTGATATTTGCTTACAAATTAAAACGCGAGACCGGAAATAACCGCCTTGAGCGCATCTCCGCTGCGGCGAAGCGCCGCTTCTTCTTCCTCGGTAAGAGGAGTGGGAACCTTTGCGAATACGCCGTCGCTGTTGATCATGGTCGGGTAGCTGAGACATACGTCGTCAACACCGTGTTCACCGTGCATCATAACGGATACGGGAAGTACGCAGCCAACGTTTTCAAGCACGCATTTGCACATATGTGC
>JBGVLA010000043.1:0-2223 GCA_045124015.1 Eubacteriales bacterium
GTACACGATATCGCCCACGGTTCTCTCCGTCTCTCCCTGTCCGAGGAGAACACCGAGGAAGAAATCGACTATACGATAAAAGCAGTAAAGGAAGTTGTAGAATATTTGCGCGGCATTTCTCCCATCTGGCGAGACCTTGTCTGCGGAAAGAAGAAATTTATAATAAAGTGAGGTTATATAAAATGGCATTATAGAGTGAAAAAGTAATGGATCATTTCCGCAATCCCCGAAACGTTGGCGTGATTGAAAACGCCGACGGTGTTGGGGAGGTCGGCAACGCCAAGTGTGGAGATATTATGAAGATATATTTGAAAATTGAAAATGATACCATCGTTGACGTGAAATTTGAGACCTTCGGTTGCGGCTCGGCAATTGCCTCCAGCTCGATGGCGACCGAGCTTATCAAGGGCAAGCCCGTGTCTGAGGCGCTCTCTCTTACAAACAAAGCCGTTGTGGAAGCCCTTGACGGCCTTCCCGCGCACAAGCTGCATTGCTCAGTGCTTGCTGAAGAAGCCATCAAGGCAGCACTCAAAGACTATTATGACAGAAACGGCATCGAATACGATCATAAAATTTTCCCTGATTGCGCGTCCTGCGGACATTGTTGTCATAGCGAATGAAAACACTAATTGCTATGAGTGGCGGTGTGGACAGCAGCGTTGCGGCGTATCTGATCAAAAGTCAAGGGTATGATTGTATCGGTTGCACGATGAAGCTCTACGATAACGAGGACATCGGTATTTCACACAACCGCACCTGTTGCTCTCTTGATGACGTGGAGGATGCGCGTAGCGTGGCATACAAGATCGGTATGCCGTACTATGTTTTCAATTTCAAAGATGGCTTTCGCGAAAAGGTGATCGAAAAATTTGTGCGGTGTTATGAGTCGGGAGATACGCCTAACCCGTGTATCGATTGCAACCGTTATATGAAGTTTGACAAACTCTATGAACGGGCGCGGCTTCTTGGTTGTGAGTATATCGCGACCGGACACTATGCGAGGATCGAAGAATATAATGGCCAGTATGTGCTAAGGAAAGCTCTCGATGAAACAAAAGACCAAAGTTATGTGTTGTATTCCTTAACTCAGGAGCAGCTTGCACACACGCTCTTTCCGCTTGGAAATATGAGGAAGACAGAGGTGCGTAAGCTTGCAGAGGCAAATGGCTTTTTCAATGCGGATAAGCCCGACAGCCGGGATATTTGTTTTGTTCCAAATGGCAAGTACGCAGAATTCTTGGAGAATTATACGGGTAAAGCCTATCCCGAAGGAACTTTTCTTTCTGTGGATGGTACGGTTTTAGGCAAGCATAAAGGAATCGTTCGTTATACGGTAGGGCAGCACAAGGGGCTTGGTATACCGTCGGAGAAGCCCTTGTATGTTAAAGAAATAGATGTGATAGAAAACGCAATAATTCTATGTGAGGAAAGAGATCTATATAGCAAAGAGGTTACGGTTAGTGACTTCCATTGGATATCAGAAGAATCGCCGCAAAATGAAATGCGTTGCAAAGCTAAAGTTCGTTACCGTCAAAAAGAGCAATCGGCAACGGTAATACCCATCGGCAATAACATTGTAAAGATTGTTTTTGACGAACCGCAGCGTGCCGTTACACCGGGACAAGCTGCGGTGCTGTATAACGGCGATATTGTTCTCGGAGGCGGAACGATTTCTAAATTCGGTACTTGAATTACCTACCGACTTGTGGTATAATTAAAACAATGATAAATTGGAGGAATGTTATGATCATATTAACAAGAGGAAGATACGCCCTGCGCGTGATGCTTGACCTTGCCGAGAACGGAAACGGCAACTATATTGCTATGAAGAAAATAGCCGAAAGGCAAGGAATCTCGCTCAAATATCTGGAGCGCATCCTGCCCGTGCTGACACAAAATAACATCGTCGAGGGCGTTCAAGGCAAGGGCGGCGGATACCGCTTGACGCGTAAGCCCGAGAAATACAGGGTTGGCGAGATTCTCCGCTTAACCGAGGGTGATCTTGCACCCGTATCCTGCCTTGAATGCGGAGCGGAGCTCTGCCCGAAGCGCAGTGAGTGCCGCACGCTCCCTATGTGGACGAAGCTCCACGATATGATCGGAGATTACCTTGACAGCGTGACGCTTGCGGAGCTTTTGCAAGGGAAAGCTTGATTTTTTCATACAGTGAATGCTTCGGTTACAAGCTGAGATGATTTCGCTCTTGATTATTCCTTGCCCCCA
>JBGVLA010000044.1:0-12989 GCA_045124015.1 Eubacteriales bacterium
ATTTCGGGAAAACATCATGCAGAATTTTGAAATATGGGGTACAATCATGTTCTTGTGTGGCATGTACGGCGAGAAGTCCATATGCACAACGAATATCTCCCTCGGAAAAGCCATTTTTGAAACATTGTTCCGCTTCATCGAAGCATTTTATATCTAATAAATTTTTTCCCTTTTGATAGCAATCCATATTGAGCTCCTTTTGCAAGAGGGCTATCGTTACTCAACGATAGCCCTCTTTATTTTTTTGATTGTTTGAAACGCTTCTTGCCGTTTTCGTGTTACCATTTACTGCGATAATATTCGCAGGCTTTGTTGTCGTAAGATGTGCTCCAATTTTTCATTTTATGATAGCACCAATCTACACTTCCGTTTTTTCCAAACCATTCACAAGATCCGCAACTTGGCATATATAGTTCTCCTTTCTACAGTTATTTATTAAATTTATAGGCATTTTTGAATAAATTATCTAAAGCTTCTGAAAGTTCTTACCTCGTTTTTTGAGCCTGTTCGCATTCTTCTTCATATTTATTCAGTATATTTTTTGCCAATGGATTTTCTAAGGCTTTATTCATAGGGAGATCGCATATGCTTTTTCCGAACGAGTCCTGATATAACATATTTCTGAAACATGCGTGTATTTGTTGCATAATTTCAATATCTTTTTCTGGTAGATAAGGCAACTTTCGCATTTTTGCTTGTTGAGCACAATTTTTCCAAAAATTATAGATAAGAAGATAGTAATCCGGATATTTTTCTTCCAATTCTTTTTTCTTCAAAAGTATTTCGTTTAACTCTTTTTTTGCTTGTGTTTGATCTTTACGGGTGAGTTCTTTATCTTTTTCGCGCGCTCTTATTAATTCATTATGATAATCGGGATTGCTTTTATAAAAACTATCAAGTGAACCTCTAGACCCAATGACAATGGAAAGGATGCTCATGGCTAAAAGTGCGATGACATACAATAATCTGAATAGTGGAGAAAGGGGTGTTTCTATGAAAATACAAAGAAAAAATGCAATACCGATCAGAATTCCGATTTTATTTTTCCGATTCTTTTTTTTGAGTGCTTTTTGCCGGTATTCTTCGTTGACCTTATTCTCATAATAAGTAGATTTGGTAATGCTTTTTTGACGTAGTTCAGTTTCTTTTTCGTCATATTCGGCTAAAATGATTGCATAACTTTCTAGTACCTCAGTAGATTTACAACTAAATTGGAGATTGGTCATTTCAGGATAGTCAATTTTATCATGCATTTTATTTTTACCGCCTTTCTATTTGCTTTTATATTTTTTTGTTGTTGACTATATTATAACACCGTTTGGTGTTATTTGTCAATACCGAACGGTGTTTTTTGTATAATAAAGATGAAATATGATGTTGAGGTGAATATATCATGTATCTTTATCGCCGTGTGAGGGATTTGCGCGAAGATCACGATAAAACGCAAAAAGAAATTGCGTCAATATTGAATATGCAGCTTACTGTATATCAACGTTATGAACGCGGCGAAAGAGAATTACCTTTGTGGGCAGCGATTAAACTTGCCGATTATTATCATGTAACACTAGATTATCTTGTTGATAGGGAATTTAATAATTGAAATTATGCTTCCACCGCAACTTTGCATTTCAAGGTTGCGGTTTTTTGTATTTTATAATATACTAAAAGAAAAAATATAAGGAGAACCCCCATGAGCCAAATGAAAGAAAGAATGCACACAGGAGATATCTATAATCCCGGAGATCATGAGATCATGGCGCGTCAAGTAAAATGCCTCGATCGTTTGTATGATTTCAATATGACTCGTCCGACCGAACAGGAAAAACGCCAAGCGCTTATGAAAGAAATGTTTGCGGAGCTTGGCAAGGGTGTTTATATCGAACCGCCGTTCCATGCGAATTGGGGTGGCGCACATTGTCATTTCGGAGATTATGTTTATGCCAATTTCAATTTGACCTGTGTGGATGATACTCATATTTACGTCGGTGAAAATACGATGCTTGGACCCAACGTCGTTCTTTCCACGGCAGGTCATCCGATCTTGCCCGAGCTGCGCGAAAAAGGATATCAATACAATATGCCTATCCATATCGGTAAAAATTGTTGGCTGGGAGCGGGCGTGATCGTGCTTCCCGGTGTTACCATTGGCGATCATTCCGTAATTGGCGCAGGTAGCATTGTAACCCGTGATATTCCTGCAAACGTGGTCGCGGTCGGAAATCCCTGCCGCGTTTTGCGCCCGATCGGGGAAAAGGATAGGGAATATTATTTCCAAGACCGCAAGATTGAATATGATAAACTGTAAGCTCGGAGGTGCGAATGACCAAAAAAGAATTTACCTATGCGCTTCCTCGCGGTCTGGGTCGTTGTGTTCTCGCTTGCAAAAAAGACCCCGAAAAGCATATGGAAGAAGGGACACTATTTTGCAGAGCAAAATGGTGAATGAGGAGAAAAAATTATAAAAACATTCTTTGTTTTATTGACAAACACTTCCCAAAATGCTATACTAAAACATCATTTGTTTACAAATAAGCTATTTGGAGGCGATATAAAATGAGTAAAGTAATGATCCCCGAGGGTTATCATCCGACCTTGGGCTTATATGATACACAGACCGCTATCGGTATGCTGAAACGAGTTTTTGAAGAAAAGCTCTGCTTCGTTTTGAATTTGAAGCGTGTTTCCGCGCCTCTTTTCGTTGACCCCGAAACAGGTCTGAACGATGACCTCAGCGGTGTTGAACGTGCAGTTCGTTTTGATATCAAAGAAACGGGCAGAGATGCCGTTGTCGTACATTCTCTTGCAAAATGGAAGCGCATGGCGCTTTATACATACGGCTTTTCCGCAGGCGAAGGTCTTTATACCGATATGAACGCGATCCGCCGTGATGAAGAAATGGATAATCTCCATTCTATCTATACCGACCAGTGGGACTGGGAAAAGATCATCACCCGTGAGACTCGTACCCTTGAATATCTCAAAAATACCGTAAAGGGTGAGGTCGGCGCGATCTGCGATACCTTGGATATGCTCAAGGTCCGTTATCCGCAGATCACCGTGGATATCAAGCGTGAAGTCAGCTTCATCACCACACAGGAGCTTGAGGATATGTACCCCGATATGACCGCGAAGGAACGCGAAAACGCATATCTCAAGGAGCATAAGACCGCATTTATCATGCAGATCGGCCGTAAGCTGAAGTCGGGCAAGCCTCATGACCATCGCGCACCCGACTATGACGATTGGGATCTCAACGGCGATATCATGTTCTGGAACGATGTTCTCGGCTGTGCATTTGAGATTTCTTCCATGGGTATCCGCGTTGATGAAAAATCCCTTGACGAACAGCTTCGTCTTGCGGGTGCGGATGAACGCCGTCGCTTCCCGTTCCATAAAGCGCTTCTTTCGGGCGGACTTCCGCTGACGATGGGCGGCGGTATCGGTCAGTCCCGCCTTTCCATGCTGCTTCTCGGCAAAGCGCATATCGGTGAAGTGCAGGTTTCCATCTGGGACGAAGAAACTCGCCGTATCTGCCAGGAAAACGGTATCGTTCTTTTGTGATATTAAAAACGGAATCTCAAAAAGATTCCGTTTTTTTACGCTTTATTCATAGATTATACAATACTATATGGTATGATAACGATAAAAGATTGTTTGGAGGAGAATATATGAAAATTCGAGAAAGAATCGCCGCGTTTATGTATGGCAGATATGGCGTGGATGCGCTTTCAAAATGTATGTTGATCGTCTATATCGCGCTTGCCGCCGTGATGCTGTTTATTCGAAATGCCGTGGTATATTATATTTTGCAGGGGCTTTCGCTCGCACTTTGCATTTTGATCTTTTACCGTATGTTTTCGAGAAATATCACCAAACGAACTGCGGAAAACATGAAGTATTTGAATGTCAAAAAAGGCGTCAGGGAAAAGATCTTTTTGCAGAGAAACAAATGGAAATATCGTAAGACGCATGTTTACCGCAAATGTCCGCATTGCGGCGTACAGATCAAGCTTCGCCGTGTCAAGGGCGACCACCGTTGTGCTTGCCCCAAATGCGGAGATTCCTTTGACGTGCATATAAAATGAAAAGGCTTGCCGGAGATTTTTTTCGGTTGAAAACAGGAGCGCATCGCGCTCCTGTTTTCATGTCATTTCGTCCGCTAGCGGCCACCTGAACATTCCGCAAAAGTATCTTTTGCGGAATATATCACAGCGCTTGCAAGTTGCTTTACCACCATGGAACGAGATGCTTTCGGGTAGTCGTTTCCTCGGTCTCTGTGAATTTTTCGGTGGTTTCAGGGGGAGCTGAGGTTTCGTTTTTTTCGGGTAAAGTCGTATTTTCGGTGGGATTTTCGATGAGTGTTTCCGTGATTTCCGTTAAAATCTCCTCCGTCGTGGTTTCTTCTGCTGTCGTTTCATGCGCTTCGCAGTATCCGTTATGCGCCTTTTCCACACCGCTTACCCCGATATAATTTCCGCTTTTTTCATAATAATGCTGAAAAAATGCTTTTGTGGGATCGAGGGTAGGAGATGCACCAAAGGGAAGATGACGATACATAAACTCAGCGTCCGTTACCGTGATCTGACACGGAAAAGAACGAGAATAATTCTTGACAAGTGCTATGCGGATGCGGTTTTCTTCGGGACATTTTTCGCCTGCCAAGGTTCTCGTTTCTTTGTCATATTCAAGCAGAATATGCTCATCGCAAGCGGAATGAGGTTCCGTACCTTTTTTGAAATAGCCAAGCACGACGCGGTGTCCGCGCAGGTCGTGCGAGCAAGCGTAAGCCGGTGCTTTTCCCGAATCCTTGCAATACAGCGCACTTACGACGTTTTCGCTTTTCGGAAACGTATTTTTCTTATTGAGTGGGATCTTTTCCGAGGCATTTTTGGCATAAAGCCGACTCATAAGTCCATCAAAAATGGTAACGGCGGGGTTGATTTTATGCGTGCCGATATCGCGCGCATCCTTGTGTCCGTACCAAACGCCGCAAAGCAGATCGGGGGTATATCCGATGAACCAACGGTCCGTATTGGCGTTGGAGGTGCCTGTTTTTCCTGCAACGGGGACGGATCTCGATAAGGTCATATCGGAAGCCGTACCGTACAGGACTACGTTTTTGAGAAGTCTGGTCATGATATCTGCCGTATCCTTACCGATCGCCTGCGTGCCATCTTCTTTGTGCGAAAGGAGAAGATTGCCGTCTTTGTCATATACTTCCGTGTAAGAGATCGCATCGTGATGGACCCCTTCGCCGCTAGCGAGCATCGTATACGCACCCGTCATTTCTCGGAGAGAAACGCCGCGTGTCGTCGCACCCAAGGCGAGCGGTGCTGCCGCAATATCCGAAAAGGTCTTGCCGTTTCCGCCCTTTTCATGCTCAACGAGGGTCGTGATACCGAGAGATTTCAAAAAACGATACGAATTGTTTTCGCCGAGCTTCTTCAAAACACGGACAGCCACGGTATTGGTGGACTTCATCAGTGCAGTATTGACGGTGGTCAGTCCCGAATAGACACGGGGATTGTTCTTCGGCCATGCGCTGTAAACGCCGCCGTTTTCCGTAAACGTAACGGGAACGTCATCAAAGACGGATGCCCATGTGATGAGGTTTTTATCCAGCGCGGGAGCGTAGACGGAAACGGGCTTGATGACAGAGCCGGGAGATCGGAGCATTTGTGTGGCAAGATTCAAGATGCGGTCAGATGTTTTTTCGCCGATATCGCCTGCAACGGCAAGCAAATGTCCGTTTTTGGGGTTGATCAGCACCGTGGAAGAAGAAGCGCGAACGCCTTCCTTGCTTTTGGGGAAATTTTCGATGTTGGCATAATAGGCTTCCACTGCTTCCTGCATTTTGGCATCCATCGTGGTATATACGGAAAGTCCGCCGTTATAAAGCATTTGCGATGCCGCCGTACGGGAAAGATGGTAGGTATCCGAAAGGTCGTGTATCACATCTTCAATGACGACCTCCGTAAACCAAGAAAGCTTTTTCTCAGATTCGCGCACCGTTCCGAGATGGAGCTCCGTTTCCGTATGAATGGCTTCTTCATAGACCTCGTCTGCCAAAAGACCAAGCTCGTGCATACGCCATAAGATCGTATTTCGGCGTTCCTTATTATATGCGGGATTTTGGATCGGGTCATATCTGGTGGGATACTGAATGATGGCGGCAAGGGTCGCGCCTTCCACAAGCGTCAGCTCCGATGCCGTTTTTCCGAAATACAGCTCTGCGGCTGTCTCGAGCCCATAGCAGCCCTCGGCAAGATAGACCGTATTGAGATATAACTCCAGGATCGTTTCCTTGGAGACTTCTTTTTCAAGGTCAAGTGCGCGCATGATCTCCGTGAGCTTGCGTTTGACGGTTACTTTGTTATCGCCCGTCAGATTTTTGATAAGCTGTTGGGTGATGGTCGAGCCGCCATATCCTACGCCGCCTCCCGAAGCAAAGCCGAGGACAGCACCTGCCGTTCGGCGGAAATCTACGCCCGAATGCTCATAAAAGCGGTGATCCTCAATGGCGATAAACGCATTTTGCACGTCCTTTGGAATTTCGGAAAGAGGGATCCAGATGCGGTTTTCCGTGCCGTGCAGACGCTCGTTTTCCAGCTCAACGGCGTTTCCATCGCCGTCATGATAATATAGCTTGGTTGTGCGCCCTTGGTTTGCTACGAGCATTTCGAGATCGAGCTCCGCATCGATCACCTCGGTCGCATATATCACAAAAGAAGACGCTAAGATGGCGGCTGTGAACACGATGACAAGAAAAAAAGCAAGCACTGCACGTCCGAAGCGTTTTCCATGATTTCGTTTCATTTTTGGTTTTCAGTCCTTTCTTTGTAAGGTTCTGTGAATATTATGGATTTTTGTGTCAATACTATTCCTGAAAATCCAAGATGTGAGGTGAGTTTTTTGGAATACAATACAAAAACGAGAATGGGGATCTGGCTTTGCTTACTTCTGATGCTTTTGGTATTGGCGCTTGTTTTGACGGGTGTTTTCGATACCGCAACAAGGACACTTGACCGTCCCGTAAACGCAACCGAACCGAACGATGATGCTATTTATGTGAATGCACAGCCACAAGCGACCACGGGAGCGCAAACGACATCCCCCGAAACGACCATGGCACCAACCGAGACCACAACGGGGAATGCCGCCGCGGAAACGGAACGCAAACCGCTTTTTTATGTTACCGTATCGGGCAATCGCGTCGTGCTGCTCGATGAATACGGCGAATTTTTGGAAACGTTGAATGAAAACGCGCTTTTTTTGCCCAAAGGTGATCTTGAGGCATTGCGAGCGGGAATCGCACTTTATTCAAAGGACGAGCTTTCCTGTTTGGTGGAGGATCTGTCGTGAGGATGTCTTATATGTAATATTTTGCCGCCGTTTTTACGGCGGCTTTTCTTTTTCTCTTGATTTCTCATGGTGAGTGTGGTAAAATATATTTATCAGCAAGAAAACCAAGGAGGCATCTTATGGCAAACCGTTATTTTACTTGTAAAACCAATCAAAATCCGATTTCCTACCGTTGCGGTGAGGAAATTGTGTTTCATATTTATTACCGCTTTGAGGGGGTAACCGTTCCTGCGGTCAAATTCCAGTGGCATATGGAGGCGGATTTCGGCTTCGAGGATGAAGGTATCTGCGATGGACAAACAGGCGAGCTCGTCTTAAAAGCAAAGCTGGATAAGCCCGGATTTGTTTACGTTACCGCCAAGGCGCTCGACGAAAACGGCGATCCTGCTCCCGAATCCGATATCTTCTACGGCGGTGCCGGCGTGGAGATCGAAAAGATCACCGCGGTTACCGATGAGCCGGAAGGATATCATGAATTTTGGAATATTTGCAAAAAGGAGCTTTATTGCATGGAGCCGAAGCTTTTGGAATCCAAAAAGCTTCCCGCGGATCCGCTCCATCCGAACCATGACGTGTATGATGTTCGTATCGCTTGCGTTGGCAGTATCCCCGTTTCGGGTATTCTCACCATTCCGCGCGATGGCAAAAAGCATCCTGCACGTGTAACCTGTCAAGGCTACGGTGTCAAGAGCGCATGGCATCTTTTCGGGGATGACGTCATCAATCTTTGTATCAATGCACACGGCATCCACAACGATGAACCGCAATCCTATTACGATAACCTTGCAAGCGGCAAGCTTGCAAACTATGGCTTTGATGAGGAGCAAAATCGCAATCCTCATACCTGTTATTTCAAATACATGATGATCCGCGCGGCACAGGCGCTTCGCTTTGTTATGACGCTTCCCGAATGGGATGGGGAAACACTCATCTCCCGCGGCGGCAGTCAGGGTGCCGTACAAGCGATTCAAGGTGCATCTATGGTGGATGAAGTAACGCTCATCGATACTTGGGTTCCGTGGCTTTGCGATATCAGCTCGGGTGATATCGGACGTATTTGCGGCTTCGGCAATTTCTCGGGCAACGCAATGCGTTTCTTTGACCTCAGCTTGCGCGCAAAATACGTAACCAAAAAGGTCATCATCAGCGCAGGTCTGGGAGATGCTACGACACGCGCTTCCGGTATTACAGCCATGTATCACAAGCTGGCGGGTGAAAAAACGCTCTCCTTCACACAAAGCCGTGAGCATATTTACGTTTCTCCCGAAGCAGAAAGCTTTCCGTTTGAAGGCTAAGCTTTCCATCCGATTTGATCTTTTTGGAGGCTTTTTATGAAAACGATGCAACAGCTCCCCGAAGATTATCGTGAGATCTTCGCAGTTGATCTGGAAAATAATAAAAAAAGCGCACTTTACGTCAATGTACTTGCTGTTTTGATCTCTGTTTTGATGGTGGTCGTGATGAATTTTATCATACCGCTTTCTACGCTTTTTGAAGGCAATGTCGGAGCGGGAGGATTGATTCTTCGTATCCTCGTCCTCATTGTCTTGCTCCTTCTTTATATCGTTTTGCATGAATTGACACATGGTATCACAATGAAGCTTTGCGGCTGTCAAACGGTTACTTATGGATTTTCCGGTATGTACGCATATGCAAGCTGTCAATCCTTTTTCTGTAAAAATGCTTATCTTACCGTTGCGCTTGCACCCGTTTTTCTGTGGGGGATCGTTCTCACCGTGGTTTGTTGGCTCGTTCCTGCCTCATGGTTTTGGGTATTCTATATTTTGCAGATCGCCAATATCGCAGGGGCAGCAGGAGATTACTACGTTACCTTCCATTTCTTCTTTTTGCCGGAAGATATTCTCATTTACGATACAGGCACCGCTATGACGGTCTATTCCAAACATACATAAGATAAAAAATAAGGAGCGCATCGGGTATCTGTGATAAGCAAAACAATAAATAAGAATTTGTAGGAGGTTATATATGCTTGAAAAAATGAGCGATTTCTTTGAAGCACGACTTGACGGATATGATGATCATATGATGACCAACATTGAATCCGCAAACGAGTTCTATCCCTTTACAGCAAAACAATTGCCGACTTCCGAAAGCTGCCAAATACTTGATTTGGGATGTGGTACGGGATTGGAACTGCAAGAATATTATACGTTTAACCCAACAGCAAGGGTAACAGGAATAGATCTTTCGCAAGGAATGTTATCTGAACTCAAACGAAAATTTGTTGGCAAGGATATAACCTTGATACATGGATCATATTTTGATGTGCCTCTCGGCAAGAATGTGTTTGATGCCGCCGTATCAGTGGAAAGTCTGCATCATTTCGAAAAAGAAGAAAAGGTTGCGTTATACGCTAAACTACATACGGCATTAAAGAATGACGGTTACTTTATCCTTACGGATTATTTTTCGCTATCCGACGAGGAAGAACAAATGCACAGACGAAATCTAATGTCTTTGAAAGAAGAACAAGGGATTGCGGATAATGAATTTTATCATTACGACACTCCACTTACTGTAAAACATGAAACAGAAGCACTTGCCCAAGCAGGCTTTTCATCAATTGAAGTGTTAAATAATTGGGGTGCAACTTATACCATAAAAGCAGTTAAATGAACCGTCAAAATCCAATTTATTGAATTGTTAGCCCCGACAGACTTAAAAAATGTCGGGGCTCATTATTTGTTTACTGCAGAGCAAAGCTGTAATATTGTAATTTATCCGCTAAGAACATCACGCTTTGCGTTCTCTGTCCTCTTTTTTGCAAGCATAGCATTTGTAGGAACAAATTCTGAAAGTGATATGCCTCGCGCTTGCTTGGTGTGATATTGCCGCTTTTGCGGCAGTGGTATTGCGCCCGTTGGTCGCAGTGATATTATATTCGCTCTTTTCAACTCGCGTAGCGAATATCACTCAGCGATAGCTGAATAGCACTGCGCAGCAATAGAACTCGCCGCAAGGCGAAAATAACTGAGGCACCTGCTTTATCGCAGGTGCCTCATCGCGCTCCTTATTTTTGTATATCTGTTATATATTACATTTTCCCATCCGTTACGCTGTTTTCAATGAGCTTGACGAGCATATCGGAGATTTTTTCCATCGATTCGATGGAAACGAATTCGAAACGGGAATGGAAGTTTTCGCCGCCTGTGCAAAGATTGGGGCAGGGGAGACCCTTATAGGAAAGGCGCGCGCCGTCCGTGCCGCCGCGGATCGGGACGATCTTCGGGGTGATGCCGACGTCTTCCATTGCCTTCTTTGCGCGGTCAACGATATACATATGCGGCTCGATCATTTCCTTCATATTGTAATACGAATCGTTCATGGCAAGCTCTGCGGTGCCTTCGCCCCATTTTTCGTTGATGGCGGCGGTCGCATCGATGAACTGCTGTTTCTTTTCTTCAAATTTTGCTCTGTCATGATCGCGGATGATATAATCGAGCTTAGCGTATTCGATACCGCCTGTCATGCCCGAAAGATGGTGGAAGCCCTCGTAGCCTTCGGTCTTTTCGGGAACTTCATCTGCGGGGAGCATGGCGTTGAATTCGCAAGCGATGGATGCTGCGTTTTTCATCTTGTCCTTGGCGGAGCCGGGATGGATAGAGCGTCCATGGAAGGTGATATGTGCGCCTGCCGCGTTGAAGTTTTCGTATTCAAGCTCGCCGATGGCACCGCCGTCTACGGTATAGGCATAATCTGCGGCAAAGCCCTTGACATCAAAATGGTTTGCGCCTCTGCCGATCTCTTCGTCGGGGGTGAATCCGATGCAGATCTTACCGTGGGGCATACCTGAAGCGATGATCTTTTCGACAGCACTCATGATTTCCGCAACACCGGCTTTGTCATCTGCGCCGAGAAGCGTCGTGCCATCGGTAACGATGAGATGCTGACCTACATATTCTGTCAGATAAGGGTAGTCGGCAAGGGTCATATAGATGCCTTTTTCTTCGTTGAGCAGGATATCGCCGCCCAGATATTCCACGATGGATGCTTTGATATCGGTATCGGATGCTTCGCTGGAGGTATCCATATGGGCGATCAAACCGATGGTGTTGATCTCCTTATCGGTATTGGCAGGAAGTGCGGCGTAAACATAACCGTGGTCATCGACACGCGCATCGGAAAGACCGAGCGCCATCAGTTCCTCCTTGAGGATATGGGCAAGGACAAGCTGTTTTGCGGTGCTGGGGACGGTTTCGCTGCTGCCGTCGGACATCGTGGGAACAGCGACATATTTCAAAAATCTTTCGTATGTTTTCATGGGAATCTTCCTTTCATCATAATCATTCATATATATGATACAATAAAAAACAGGAAAATGCAATCCTAAAATCAAAAATGCCATCGCAATCGATGGCATTTTCTGTTATTTCGGTGTATTTAGGACTCTCATGGCATTGAGAATGGCGATGATGGAAACGCCGACGTCGGCAAAAACTGCCGCCCACATACCGACAGCACCGATCGCCGCAAGGATCAGCACAAGGATCTTGACAGCGAGAGCGAAGATGATGTTGGTATAAACAATGCGCATGGTGCGTTTGGCAATGCGGACTGCGGTTGCAATCTTGGAAGGCTTATCATCCATCAAAACGATATCGGAGGCTTCCACAGCGGCATCCGAGCCCATGGCACCCATGGCAACACCTACGTCGGCACGGGACAGCACGGGTGCGTCGTTGACGCCGTCACCCACAAAGCAAAGGGTGGTCTTGGCAGGCTTACTTTCCAACAGCATTTCCACCTGCTCCACCTTGTTCTGGGGCAGCAGTCCTGCATAATAGCCATCCAGCCCCAACTGAGCTGCCACAGGCGCGGCGGCGGCTTCGCTGTCACCGGTGAGCATCAGGGTGCGGGACACGCCTGCCTGCTTGAGAGAAGAAATGGCGTCTTTTGCGCCATCCTTGGGCAGGTCAGCCAGTAAAATCCAGCCCAGATAGCTGCCGTCGGCAGCCACGTGCACCACCGTGCCGGGCACTTCGGGGACGGTCAGACCCAGTGATGCCATCAGTTTGCCGTTTCCAACCTGTACCTGCAGGCCATCCACCTTGGCAGAGACACCCAGACCGGCCAACTCCTGTACTTCTTCTACCGTATGTGCGGCGGGGTCGCCTGTCCAGCCGTCCCGCAGGGCGCGGCTGATGGGGTGGGTGGAATACTGTTCGGCCAGCGCCGCCAGTTCCAGCACCCGGTCGCCGCCGGAAACTTCGGTCACCGAAAATACACCCCGGGTGAGGGTGCCGGTCTTGTCAAAGACCACCGTCCGAGCTGCAGCCAGTGCCTCCAGATCGGTGCCGCCCTTTACCAAAATGCCCTTGGCAGACGCGCCGCCAATGCCGCCGAAGAAGGACAGGGGAATAGAGATCACCAGCGCGCAGGGGCAGCTGATGACCAAAAAGGAAAGGGCGCGGTAGATCCACTGACCCCAGTTGGCACCGCTGCCCAGCAGGAGGGAACCCAAGGGCGGCAAAACAGCCAGTGCCAGCGCGGAAATGCAGACAGCGGGCGTATATACCCGGGCAAACCGGGTGATAAAGGCTTCGGAACGGGACTTTTTCATGGCGGAGTTTTCCACCAAATCCAAAATCCGGGCCACCGTGCTCTCG
>JBGVLA010000045.1:0-10651 GCA_045124015.1 Eubacteriales bacterium
AATGATAAGGACGATAACGGCAATGACGATGATATCTGCAAGTTTCATAATAATTACCTATCAAACCTTAACGGTTTCTGCTTTGATCTGTTTGTTTTTGCGAATGATGAGGATGGTGAAGATCGTAACGATCGCAAGAACCATTGCCCAGCCGAGGATCGGCATCCAAACGGAACCGAAGCTACCGCCTGTGATGAGAGTACCGAAGAAGAACACGAGGAAGCCGATGGAATAACCAACGGAGAACTGAAGTCCAATACCGCCAAAGAGCCATTTTTTGCTCTTGAGCTCTGCGTTCATCGCGCCGATCGCCGCAAAGCAAGGCGGCGTGAAAAGATTGAACATGAGGAATGCAAGAGCGGCAACGGAGGAGATGCCAAACGCATCCGCAACAGCGCCTTCACTGCCTTCGATAACAGCGAGTTCATCAAGATTAAAGAGATTGGAAATGGAGAAGCATACCGCGAGAGTACCGACAACATTTTCCTTTGCGATGAAGCCCGTAACGGCGGATGCCGCAAACTGCCAAGCAACAACACCGATGATGGGTGCGAAGAGATATGCAAAGGGTGTTGCGATGGTCGCAAGGATGGAATCGCTTGCTTCCTCTACGATCTGGAAGCTCCAGTTGAAGTTTTGCATAACGTGAACCACGAAGTTGCAAACGAGGATGATGGTACCGGCTTTGACGATGTAGGACCAACCGCGCTGACACATGGAAAGGAGCGCTTTCGGAAGACTCGGAAGCTTATATTCGGGAAGCTCGATGATAAAGAAGGATTTTCTTGCCTTATGACCTGTGAGCTTATTGACGAGAAGCGCGCAAAGGAAGATGATGACGATACCGATGAAATACATCGAAGCGCCGACCCATGCGGAATTCGAGAAGAATGCACCTGCAAAAAGGGTGATAACGGGAAGCTTTGCGCCGCAAGGCATGAACGGAGCGAGCATCGCGGTCGCTCTGCGTTCGCGTTCATCACGAATGGTACGGGATGCCATAACACCCGGGATCGCACAACCTGTGCCGATGACGAAAGGAATCACAGATTTGCCGGAAAGACCGACTTTTTTGAAGATGGGATCAAGAACGACAGTTGCACGCGCCATATAACCGCAATCTTCAAGAAGCGCGATAAGGAAATACATGACCATGACGAGCGGCAAGAAGCCAACGATGGCAATAAAACCGCCGACGATACCATCAATGAGGATAGAAGCCCAGATGCTATCGCTGTTGATGGCAGTTGCGAGCGCTTCCTGACCGCCTTCGAGAAGTCCGACGAGCCAGTCTGCAAGCCAAACCGCAGGACCCGACTGAGATATCCAGAAAACCGCAAACATGACGACGGCGAAGATCGGAAGACCGACCCATTTATTGATCAAGATAGAATCGATCTTATCCTGTGCATTTTTGTTTTTGGTGAAGACCTTACGAGTCTCAACAGATGCAACGATCTCATTGACAAACGCAAAACGCTTTCTGTCTGCTTCCTCTACCGCGTTTTTATCGGTGAGGTCAACGCCGTTTTCTTCGTAAGGCGCGGTCTGATGTTTTCCTCTTTGCGCCAAAGCAACACGAACAAGCTCTTCCAAGCCTTTTGCAGAAGCGGCGATCGTATCCACAACGGGACAGCCAAGCTTTTCGGAAAGCGCCTTTGTGTCGATCTTCGTATCCTTTTTCTTGTTGATGTCCGCCTTATTCAGCGCGACGACAACGGGGATACCAAGTTCCAGAAGCTGTGTTGTGAAGAAAAGGCTACGGCTGAGGTTGGTTGCATCCACGATGTTGATGATAACCTCGGGCTTCTCATTTTTCACATATGAGCTTGTGATGCTTTCTTCGGATGTAAAGGGCGACATCGAATACGCGCCCGGAAGGTCAACAGCGATGATATCCTCTGCACCGCCGCCAAACGCTTTCTTGATATGATGTTCTTTTTTGTCAACGGTAACGCCCGCCCAGTTGCCGACCTTTTCATTACTACCTGTCAGCGCGTTAAACATGGTCGTTTTACCGCTATTCGGATTGCCTGCCAAAGCAATTCTCATTTCTGAGTTCCTCCTAAATATGTAAAGTTAAAATTTTCAAAAGTGATATCATTGGGTTAGAAGTCGCTAACCACAAGACAATAAAAACAAGGCTTACGCCTTTACGACGATTGCCATTGCAAGCGCCTTATCGATGCTGTATCTGCCGTCCTTGATGGAAACGATACAACCGCTTTTCAAACGGGAAATGACCGTGATCGGTTCGCCGCTGTAACAGCCCAAGGAAAACAAGAATGCGTTCAGCTCTTCATCGCCTGTTTCAATGCTCTGAATGATGCACTCTTTTCCTTCTTCTGCCATATACAAATTCATGTTTTTTCTCCTTTCCTCTGCAAACTCATCCCCGTATCAGATGGGATTAGTCTCAACTAACTTACGCTTATACTTTATCACCATTCCATCCGTTTGTCAATACTTTTTTATCAATTTTTTCATATTTCTTGCGATTTTTTTCGAAGAATGTTAAAATAGAAATATCAAAAAAATTTTTTCGGAATTTTTCAAAAAACCGTTAACCGTTTCGCAAATTTCGCACTATAAGGGCAGAAGCTTCAAAACGGACGTCGTCCGACTCCAGTACACTTTCATGAAAGGACAAGCACATGACAAACGAAGAAAGAAACCAAAAGATCACGGAAGTTTCCAAAACGATCCTGAACTTCTGCCGCGCACGCACCGCAAGCCACCACGACGCCGAAGACCTTGCGCAGGATATCCTCTGCGAGATCATGCGCTCCTCGCCCAATCTCCGAGACGACAAAGCCTTTTACGGCTTCATGTGGTCCGTTGCGGAAAACGTCTATAAAAGCTGGTATCGCAAGAAGCTTGCAGGCGTAACGGAGGAGCTTTCCGAAACGATCCCCGCCGAGGAGGACACGGAAAGCATGGCGGAAACCGATTCGGATATTTATCTTTTACGCCGTGAGCTTGCGCTTCTTTCGCAAAAATTCAGACGCGCTTCCGTTTATTATTACGTAGACGGCAGACCCTGCACGGAAATCGCAAAGCTGCTCGACATCAGCGAAAGCATGGTAAAATATTTGCTTTTCAAAGCAAGAAAAATTCTGAAAGAAGGTATGACTATGGAAAGAAATTACGGAACACAGAGCTATAACCCCAAAAC
This sequence comes from Eubacteriales bacterium, assembly GCA_045124015.1. GTDB lineage: Bacteria > Bacillota > Clostridia > Oscillospirales > CAG-272 > QALR01. Next base: position 3,176 of record JBGVLA010000045.1, read on the forward strand.
ATTCACGATCAATTTTCTCGGCGGCAAAAATATCTATTATGCACCGATCCACAACAATCTCATTCGTCAGAATATCCTTTGGGCTTGCCACAACGACGAGCTGAAGGAGGAAGAGATCGCGCTCGAAATCGGCGTCGGACTTCCTTATATCGAAAAAGACATCGAGCTTCTCACCGATTTGAAGCTCCTTGTCAGAAACGGCAGTAGATACCGCACGAACATCATCATTCTCACAGAGGAAACCTTGAGAAGCATCAAGGCTCTCTGCGCGCCCATTCTCCGCCCCTTGGTCGGAAAGCTCAACCATGAGATCGAAGCCATTCTCCCCGATGTGAGAGCACTCGGCTTTCACGGTGCAAATTACTCGAAAAACACTCTCAAATGGAATCTCTTTTTGATGACGCTTGATCTGGCGTATAAGCACGCGCAAAAGCGCGATATTCCGAAATCTCCCTCGTTCGGCTATGACCGCGTTTGGGGACAGGAGGATAACATCGACGACTATGTACTGAACACCTGCTATATGATAGAAAATGAAACGCTGATCCTCTTCTTTGATTATCTGCCCAAGCCCTGCACAGACCATCATGATTTTTGGAATCACAAGGAACGCGCAAAGCTTCTTGCCGCGCTCGCGGAAAAGAAACCCGAAAAAATCGAGGATTACGGCAAGGAAACGCTTGCAGAGCTGATACGCCTCGGCTACGTTCGCAAGGAAGGTGAAAATTTCGTACCTGCGATGTGCGTTTACTCGGAAGAACAGACCTTTGAATTGAATCGGATTCTGGAAAAAGCCGTACACATCGCGGAGCAAGCCGCCGACGAGATCTTTACGGTCATTGAAAAAGCGCTTTCCGCTTGCACGATGGAGCATTTGAAGGAGCAGACCTACGGCATCGCGCACGCAAGCCTTTTCTCGAATTTCGTTGGCGCATCGCTCAAAAACGCCGTAAACGAAGGTATCCTTTCGACGGATTGGACACCCGCAGAGATCGCAACCGCGTATCTTGTTATCTAAGAATAAAGGTCCCGACGCATCGTCGGGACCTTTTCTCTTATTTGACCGTAATTCTGCCTTCCGTATGGGAATAGGAATCTTCCAGCGTACCCTTCGGCAGACTCTCGATATATGTAATCAGAACTTGATAATCTGCCATACCCTCATCAATCAGAAGCTCGTTATCCGCAAAAACAGTGATACCGCCCCCTGAATCCTTCAAAAGATAATTATGAGAGGCAACGGTATATATTTTTTCGGGATCGAGAGGCTCATATTCCCCATTTGGATTCAGCACGTATACATCGCAAACGCGACGCGCACCTGTAACGGCAACAAACATACCGTTTTCATCAAACACGACCGTCGATTCCACAGTCGTATCGATGGTATAGCGAAGTCCGGAAACGTGTTGGAAGCTTCCGTCTTCCCCGACGGCATTGCCGTTTTCGGAGTATTCCGCTTTCGTCGCGCGGCTTGCAATCTCAAGAGAATCGAGGATTTCCTGCCCGCTCGCTTTCACCATACAAAGCATATTGCCAAACGGATGCACGGTGATGATATCGCCATAGGTGATATCTCCCTTTTCGATATCGGCACGAATACCGCCGCCATTGACCAAGGAAATATCCGCGCCCGAGATCGCACGGTAGGCATCCGCGCAAAGATTGCCGATCGCTGTTTCACGGTTGCGAACCAATCTTGCACCATCTGCCGCATAACAAGAAAGCGTGATGTCCGACGTTGTTACCACGCGATTCATATCCGCTTCATACGAGGATTTTATCGTCTGAATATAGGCATCCGTATCCGCATCCTTCTGCGAATAGGACGAGATCAATCCTGTACTGATATAGCCGTCTGCGGTGATCACAAGCTGTCCGATATTGGCAAGCTTCGTTCCCGTGGAAGACAAGAGAACATCTTCTCCGTTTTTATTTTCCTCAACGCGAGAGGAGATCATGCTATGCGCGTGTGCATCCAAAACGACGTCGATACCTGTCGTATTCCGGATCAGGTCAACGGAATTATAAAGCGATTCCTCTTGATCATCCCCAATGTGAGAAAGAATCACAACGTATTCCGCACCCTTTTCCAAGCATTCGTCAACGTAAGCTTGCACGCAAGCATAGAAATCATCCGTAGTAATTCCTCCCGTAAAGCCATATACGAACTCCCCATTCTCCTGAAAATACGACGGTGTGGAGGACGTTGTGGTTTCGGGTGTGGTAACACCGATATAGGCAACATCCGTATTTCCGTAAGAAAGTATCTCGTATGGTTTTACAGCGGAAAGCTTATTTTCTCCGCTACCCGTATAGGTAAGATTACAGCCGAGGTAAGTTGCCTCGGATTGATCGATCAGCTCGCGCAATCGATCGATACCATAATCAAATTCGTGATTTCCGAGGATTGCAAGATCATAACCGACCTCATTCATCATATCTATGATATATTCGCCTTTGGATACAGTGCCGATGACATCGCCTTGGATCGCATCGCCAAGGTCAACAAGCGTAACGTAAGGTGTTTTCTTCGCCACCGAGCTATGATAAGCGGCAAGCCCTGCATAACCGATATGATCTTCAAAGCCACAGTGAATATCATTGGTATACAAAACAACGATATCCTGTGCATTTTCCTTCTTGCATCCGGCAAAGAGAGAAAGCATCAAGCAAATACAGAGAAGCAAAGAAAAGCCTTTTTTCAAACGTGTTTTCATAAAATCAACTCCTTTCATAAAATCCATTTTATCATTTTTTTGGATAAATTACAAGACATGAAAAACAAAACAACAAATTTTCGAACAAAATCTGACAGATTCGTTGACAAATCAACGTTTTTGCTGTATAATAAATTATTGATAAACACAACATGTTTCATGGAGGTAACCGAATGATCACACGCTTTGAACAATTTTCCTCTTCGATTGCGAGTCTTTATAAATACATTCAAAAAATCGAGCGCGATGAAATGATAAAATACGGCCTCAAAGGGTCTTTTGCACAATATCTTCTCGCCATCAGACGATATGAAAACGGCATCACCGCTTCCAATCTTTGTGAGATCTGCGATAAAGATAAAGCGGCGATCTCTCGCGTGATTGCCGAAATGGAACAAAAAGAGCTCATTTACCGTAAGGCGACGGGCACGAATCTTTACCGAGCGATGCTCATGCTTACGGAAAAAGGCAAGTCCGCCGCCGACCATGTCAACGAGCGCGCCAAAATCGCCGTAGAAGCCGCAGGCAAAGGACTCACCGAAGAATCCCGTCAAGCGTTTTACGCCGCCTTAAATCTGATCGCGTCCAATTTACAAGCCATCAGCCAAGAAGGCATTCCCGAAAGTCAATAATCAAAAAAGTGGGCAATGCCCACTCGAAAATGCTCGCCTATCGCAGTTTTTCATACAGTCAAGTATAGTAAAACGCCGAGGTCGATTGGGAGCAGTTTCTTAAAAAACAAAAACGACCCAGCAGGGTCGTTTTTTTCATCACAACATTTTTATCATGATAAACTCTTTGAGAAGCGTTCCGTCCTTCAGACGAATCGCGTTCGGCTTTTCTGCTACGATCTCAAAGCCCATCTTACGGTAAAGCGCCATCGCACGTTCGTTTCCCTCGACGACCTCAAGTTCAATCTGCATGACACCGCGCTGCTTAGCGAGGAGAATCATATCCTCAAACATCAGCGTCCCAATGCCAAGTCCCCAAAAATCCTTCAAAAGCGCGATCCCAACCGATGCGCGATGACGGGTCTTGATACGCGAATTGAACATGATGGAACAATTCCCAGCTATCCTGCCGTCGACCTCACAAACGATCATCATATCTTTGGAAGATTCGTTGATCTTTCTTAAAAATATTGCTTCCTGCTCATCGGTCAGTTTTCTTTCTTCGGGATAGCCAATCAAAAAATCGGTTTCTCCCGCCGTTTTGCAAAGATATTCTACCATTTCGTGTGCATCTGCTTCTGTCGGACTGCGGAAAATCGCAGTCTTTCCGTTTTTTAGAAGTTTTTCGCTCGTTTCGTATGTCATACGATCCCCTCCTTTCTTAGCTTTTCGATAGTATAACACGGTGGTCAAAAAATGTCAAGATTCTTTTCCTTGACGATATCAAAAGTTTATGATATACTAAATCACAAAGAAACGAGGTGGTCATGTGAAAAAGATTACAATGCAAATTCCAAATGAAGTGCGCGATATCCTATCAGAACTCGAAAACGCAGGACATTCTGCCTATATCGTCGGCGGTGCCGTGCGCGACGCCGTCATGGGAAAAATACCGCACGATTACGATGTCTGTACCTCCGCCTCCCCCGACGAAATGAAATCGGTTTTTCAAGGCCGAAACATCATTGAAACAGGACTCCAGCATGGCACCCTCACCGTCGTTGGCAAGGAAAATCATTATGAGGTTACGACCTATCGCATCGACGGCGATTATGGCGATCATCGCCATCCCAAGCAAGTGATCTTCGTCGATAACATCGAAGAAGACCTCGCGCGCCGCGATTTTACCGTCAACGCGATGGCGTATAACCAAAAAACAGGGCTTGTCGACCCGTTTGGCGGTGTTTCGGATATAGAAAGCAAAATCATTCGTGCCGTTGGCGATCCCGACAAGCGCTTCACGGAAGATGCACTCCGCATCATGCGAGCCGTTCGTTTTTCCTCCGTTTGCGGATTTCAAATCGAAGAAAACACAAAAAACGCAATGTTTCGCCACAAAGAGCTTCTGAAAAACGTTTCTGTAGAACGTAAAAACACCGAATTTTGCAAAATGCTGACCATGGCAGACGTCAAGCTCCTGCTCACCTATCAAGAAATCTTTGCAACGTTCATCCCTGAGATCGAACCCTCCTTCGGCTTCGACCAGCATAATTACCATCATCGATACGATGTTTACGAGCATAGCGCACGCGCCGTAGCCCATGCGCCCCATGATCTCATCATCCGCCTTGCTCTCTTTTTTCACGATATCGGAAAGCCTGCAACGTATACGGAAGACGAAAACGGTGTCGGTCATTTTTATGACCATGCCAAAGTGGGCCGCGATATCACGCAAAATGTCATGAAGCGCATGAAATTCGATACTCATTCCATACGCCTCGTAACAGAGCTTGTGGAAGCACACGGACTTGCCCCCTCTGATTCTCCGAAATATGCACGCAGACTGCTGAATCGCTTCGGAGAGGAACAAGTAGATCGTCTTCTCATCGTTGCCGAATGTGATGTCAGCGCACAGGCGGACTATGAAGAACGCCCGTCCGTTTTCAAAAGACAAAATACATTGAAAAGAAACATTCAAGATGCTCTTGCCAAAAGTCAATGCTTCTCCATCAAAGATCTCGCCGTAAACGGCAATGATATCAAAGCCCTCGGTATCCGAGAAGGCAAAGAGATCGGCAGAATTCTCGAGTTCCTTTTGAACGTCGTTTTGGAGGACCCCGAAAAGAACGAAAAAGAAAAGCTTATGCTTCTTGCAAAAGAATATCAAAAAATAAACTGAGGGATCGTGCTGCAATCCCTCAGTTTTATCGTTAAATTATTCTTCACCGAAAATCTTAGCGATTTCTGCGCCGACCGCTTCTGCCATACGCCAGAAGCCGTATGCGTTCGGGTGAGAGCCGTCAACAGAACCACCATCTGCATTGAAATGCGTGTAGACCTTTTTGCCGTCTACGAAATAGACGTTTTGATCACCCTCTGCAAGCGCACGTTCATACGTTTCGGCAATGACGTCGCGGCGCGCAGGCGCTTCCACGGCAAGTCTGTCGTAGTTCGGCATGGTACAGATCACGATGGGAAGATTCGGCTGTGCATCACGGATCGTGCGATAGCCCTTGTAATGGGTCTTTCGGAGATGCTCCACGGTGGGGGCATTGTAGTCATAGTCGTAAACGAAAACGCTCATATCCAGGCTTGCGAGATACGCCATCATGGTATCCTCGCCCTTGGCACTGCCCGAAAAGCCAAGATTTATATAGTTCGTATCAAAACGGCGAGAGATTCTGCCAATATAGTCCGTTCCGGGGGTATTGGCGCATGCGCCCTGCGTTACGGAAGAACCGTAAAATACGATGGGCTTTTCGCGCTTGTAGCCACCCCACTTTTCAAGGCTTGCACCCTCGGGAAGACCAATGGAAAGCTCGGTAATGCCACAATAAAGCGGAAAATGAATGAGAATTTCGCGTTTTTCCTTGGTCGGAAAGTTTACGATGGATTCATAGCCCTTGGAATCGTTATTGGGCATGAATACGCCGTAATACGTCAGCTTGCCATCCTCGCCGCGAATATAGAGGTCGAAGCCCGCCGAGCCGATGAGCGCCATATGGGGCATTCTCCAAAGCGCGGGTCTGCGGCAGGAGATGGCGATCGCATCCGCATCGGTGGAAAAGCAAACACGTCCGCCTGCGGTATGGATGCTCAGCTCTTTGACACCGTCATTGACGGTCGAGGCGATCTCCTCCGCCATTCTGCGGTATACGCCCTTTTCATAGTCATAATACACACCGTAGAGGGTAAAAGGTTCCTGTCTTGGGTCGTGCATCACGATATCATCACGACCAAACGAGGTGGAAACGGCAAGCCGCTTGTCAATTTGTCCGATATCTGTCATAATCAAAATCCTTTCTTATGATGTATTTATAAACCACTTTTCTTGACTTCTTCAATCGAGTAATTTTTCTTGCATTTTCTGCAACGAAATTCCGTTTGGATAAATTTGATATTTCCGACCAAAAAGCCGTTTCCGCACGAAAAATCATAGTTTTTTGCCTCTTTTGAGGCAGAATCGACGATTTTTTCGCATTTTACGACGGAAAGCTTTTTTCCGCATTTCGGGCAAAAATGCTTCTTTATATACACGAAAACGGGGTTCGACCATTCTTTTTTCACACCGTCTATTTTCATTGCAACAACCCTTTCTTCCGAAAAATATCTATTTTCATTTTACTATTTTCACAGGGGTTTGTCAAGGGTGTATGTACTTTTCTGTGCGAACAGAAAAGTACGAAAAGAATCGCAAGCGTTCCGCTTGACCGAAGCGCGACTTTTGCAGCTTAACAAAATCGGCTCCCCGCTCGGATTCTCAATGAACAAGTTCATTGAGCCCTACGGTGGCTTCACCTCCGGGACATCACGGCGGAACCACGCCGAACGAAAGCCGACATCTGAAATTCATGTTTGGCGACGCTTTAGCGTCGCTCGATACGTGCTTTTTTCACTGAGCGCGAGCACGTCTGAGGCAAATCCATTTCGTCCACATTAATTACGAGGCATTGGACGAAAGCGACGATACGACCGCGTTCTTTGAGCCGGATAATAGGTGTGAGCGAATGAACACTGCCTGTGGCAGATGCGGTGAGTGAGCGATACGCCCAAAGCAAGGAGTATCAGAAGCGAGATTCTTCGAGCGCCTGATACGACTATGCGACGGCGAGAACAGGAGAACGCGAAAACGAACTTTCAGCCTC
>JBGVLA010000046.1:0-2322 GCA_045124015.1 Eubacteriales bacterium
TTTGGATGACCACATTCCACACTCAAGACCATATACAAACGATAGGCGTGATTTACGCGTCATTCCTTATCCTACGGCACTCAACTTCACGAAGCGCATCGGTACGGTGGATTATGTGGTAAATACCCACTTTGCCGAGGAAGGCAAAAGCACTCTGCTTTCGCAGTTTCGCGATCTGATCCTATCTCAAAAGCTGACCGACGACTTACTATGACAGAATTGCAAGGATGCGCCGGGCATTGTATAATAAGGCTACCTTACAGCAATGCTCGGCTTACAGAAAGGAAAAGGTGATTATATGACAAAACAAGCCGAGAATAAAATAACCGCCCTCTACTGCCGACTGTCACAAGACGACGGAAGAGATGGCGATAGTAACTCAATCGTGAATCAAAGGGAGATCTTATCCCAATATGCTCGTTCCAATGGTTTTCACAATACACAGTTTTTCGTAGATGACGGTGTTTCGGGTACGACCTTTGACCGTCCCGATTTTCAGCGGATGCAGAGGATGGTTGAAAACGGAGAGATCGATACAATCATTGTAAAAGACCTTAGCCGTTTCGGTCGTAATTATCTTGACGTCGGCAAATACTTGGAGATCAAATATCCCTCGCTCGGTGTTCGCTTCATAGCTATTCAAGAGAACGTTGATACGATGAAGAACATCGGTACGGAAATGATGCCGTTTAACAACATCTTCAACGAGTGGCACGCTGCACAGACGAGCAAGAAAATTCGTGCCGTTTGGAAAGCGAAAGCGGACAAGGGAGAGCGTGTATCGTCGGTAATTCCATACGGATATAAAAAATCCGAGGATAACCCCAAGCAATGGGTGATTGACGAGGATGCAGCTAAAGTGGTTCGTTATATTTTCGACCTCTGCCTTCAAGGTCTTGGACCGACGAAGATCGGACGTAGATTAGAGAACGAACAAATACTCTCACCAACGGCTTACTTTATATCAGTGGGGCGTAAAACATCTAAAGATGTATCGAAACGCGGTGAATATGCTTGGACAACAAGTAGTATTGAGCATATCTTGGCAAACCGACAGTACACAGGATGCACGGTCAATTTCAAAACTACTCTCGTCAGCTATAAAGTACACAAGACGGTTCACAACCCCGAGGAAGAATGGCAGATCATTCCCAATACGCAAAAAGCTATTATTGATGAGGATACCTTCAATCGCGTTCAAGAATTACGAGAGAACCGTAGAAGGAATACCGCTACGGGCAGAGAAAGTCTGTTTTCGGGACTGCTTTACTGTGCTGATTGCAAATCCAAGCTTTATTTCTGTGCGGCAAAGAGCGTCGATGAAAATCAAGAATTTCATCGATGCTCCGCATACAAAGAAAACCGAGGAACTTGCTCTATCCACTTTATTCGTGAGGTGGTTTTGAGAGAAACGATGCTTGAGCTTGTCAGACGAGTTGCAATATTCATTCAGCAGTACGAAGCGGTGTTTCTCTATATGTATTCCAAAAAGCACAGCTTAGCCAAGGCAGCCAATATGAGAACGTTAAAGGCAAATATCGAAAAAAGTCAGCGAAGAATCGTGGAGCTTGATAAACTTATTGAGCGTATTTATGAGGATAACGTTCTCGGTAAAATTCCCGACGAGAGATTTTCTAAGATGATGGGTAATTATGAAGCGGAGCAAAAGGAACTGATAGCGTTTACGGCAAAGGCTGAAGAAACCTTAAAGGCAGCGGAGCAAGACAAGGTGGATCTTCGCGTTTTTCTTGAAACCATTCGTAAGTGTACCGATATTAAGGAGCTAACTCCCGAAATCGTTAATCGACTTATAAGACGCATTGAAGTTCACAAGAGCGCGAAGATAGACGGAAGAAAGCGCGTAAAGCTTGATGTTTATTTTACCGCTGTCGGACTGATTGACATTCCCGATGAAAAGGAATTGATTGAATTGATGGAAGAAATCCGTAGAACCGCGTAAGATCTAAAAAAGCAAGAATACGGCATATCTCTTGCGAAATATACCGTATTCTTGCAAAACTGTCCTTCCGAACGACGAGCGTTAAAGCCCCTCGTCTTTTTTCATGGTGAGCCATACCAAGCTAAATCGAATTCGGCTTGTACCACCCTAATTGATTTGAAATAGTGGAAGTTTAACCCACCCAAAATTAAACTGCTTAATAAAAATTGGAGTTTGACGGTCTTATTTCAATTTTGCCAATTTTGCCGTGTTTGCAATCACGATCAGCGTAGTTTGAGCATCAAGCACCTGCTCGGGATTAATGTTTACATTAACCTTTTCACCCTTCTTGATAGCGACGATATTGAATCCGTATTTTTTGC
>JBGVLA010000047.1:0-4695 GCA_045124015.1 Eubacteriales bacterium
AACCCCATGTTTGCCGTCAAAGCAACAGGCGTGAACAGCCTCCTTCCCGAAGAATTTTCCATGGTAACCTCAAGCGCAGAAAACCTCCTCTGCGAAGTTATCAAGGAAGCGGAAGATTCCGACGCAACAATCCTCCGATTCTATGAATCCAAGAATATGAAGACCACCGCCGAGATCACCCTCGGTATGCAGGCTGAGCATTGCTACCTCTGCGACCTCATGGAGAACGAGCTCGAAGAGCTTCCCATCGTCAAAGGCAAGGTAACCGTCAACGCTCACGGCTTTGAAATTTTGACCCTCAAGGTGAAATAAATAGCACAAAAAAGCACCTGCCCCGCAGGTGCTTTTACTTATTCAAATTACATTTTCACACCGCCGACAAACACGTCTGCGTTGCAATCAAAGACCGCGTCCTCACGAATGACCTCACCCGTGCTATCAACGGAGATCTTACCCGAGCGCGGATTTTTGATGGAATCCACGTGTCCGATGACGCTTGCTTCCACGTCGGAATATTCAAAGGAAAGGTCGCAACCCTCCATCGTGCAATCGATCAGACGGAGATTTTTGCAATAGCAAAGAGGCTGTGTACCGATGATCTTGCAACGAATAAGCGTCAGATTCTCCGAAAACCAACCGAGATATTCCCCTTTCACGATGCTATCCGTAACAGTTACGTTTTTTGCGTGCCAAAACGCATCCTTGGTGTCAAGGTTACTGTTTTGGATGGTGAGGTTTTCCATGTACTGAAAGGAGTATTTTCCTTTCATGGAAAGACCGTCGATCTCCACGTTTTTGCTGTCAAGGAAGATATATTCCGAGGTGATTTGCGAATTTTTGATGTTCACACCGTCGCATTTCCAGCCAAATTCAAGAGAGGTGATATCGGAATCCTCGACCGTCATATTCTGACATTCGCGGAGGATCTTGATGCTATTGACGTGGCAATTTTTAAGCGTGCCGTTTTCGTCATACCACATCGCGGCTCTCGCCTTTTCATCAAATTTCGAGTTCTCGATGAGAAAATTTCTGACATGCCAAAGTGGATAACGGAGCGAGAACGAGCAATCCTTGACCTCGATCCCATTACATTCCTTCAAAACCGATTCTCCATCGGCAGGACCTGCAAACGTGCAATCGACGACCTCCGTATCGACCAAATGATAAAGCGAACGCTCTTCGTCAAACGTTTTATGTATGATTTGATTTTTCATATTTGAAATGATTCCTTTGCTTCACTGATTTTAGTATCAGTTTATCATAAATTTCCTTTAGTGTCAATTCCATCGAAAAAAAGCAATGAATCATTTCCTTGATCGCCTTTGCATATCGCGCAAAGCCACTCGATACTCTCGCCCGTTTCGCAAAATTTCAAAGAAAAAAGTCTCGCTTGTATCTTTCAGCTGTATTTCCGCTCGATCCTCATATAGGATGATCCTCTCCAGAATCTCACGAAAAAAGATCTCATCCGAAATCGCGATATCCAAAATCCGTCCGATTTCAGAAAGTCTATCTTCTTGATTGCAAAATTTCGATTTTTCCGATAAGTAATCGCTCTTGGATATCTCACCCAAAAGATAAAGCTCCAATAATTTCTTTGCCGCATCCTCATGGGAAACGCCCATCCATGTAGCTGAAATGCGTTGCAAAACGGCAGTTTTTGCTTTGTTCAGCTCGTTTTGATAATACGCTGCACAAAGAGCAAGCATTTCCAAAACGACCTCATTCCGAATGGAAACGGAATTATGCTTTCCCATACATCGCCAAAGATGATAACTGCCGTTTTTTCGTTTTTGTACCCTTGCCGTCAGCGCTTTTCCGCAGATCCCGCATCGAAGCTTCCCCGAAAAGGGATAGACCGTGCTGTATTTTTCGCGGATGTTTTTCGTTTTTCGTTCCGATAAAACCGCCTGTGTCCGTTCAAAGAGTTCTCTGGAAACAATGGGTGTATGATGATTTTGAATCACGATCAAATCTTCCTCGCCGTGGTTATATTTCTTTTCATGCGAAAGATAATCGGGTGTGATCGTCTTTTTTTGCACGAGATCTCCGCAATATTTCTCATTTTTCAGTATCCGCAAAATGACGGATTGACTCCAAGCTTTCGCATTTTTCGGCATGATCCCCATCTCGGAAAGCGCTCTTGCAATCGCGGAAACGCCCATATTTTCCTCACAAAATAACCGAAAAATATACCTGACCGTTTCCGCCCCTTCTTCATTTACGGTCATTTCTCCGTTTTGCACATCATATCCAAGCAAGCTATGCCCAAAGACGATACCGCTTTCCATGCGCCGTTTCTGTCCCCATTTCACACGCTCGGAGGTTCTCCGGCTCTCCTCTTGCGCGATGGAGGAAAGGATAGCCAACCGAAGCTCCGCATCCATATCCCCGGTGTCGATGCCGTCGTTCAAAAAAAGAACGCCTACGCCAATGCGTTTCAGCTCTCGCGTATAAGAAATGCTGTCCAGAATATTCCGCGCAAATCGTGAAATCTCTTTTGTCAAGATCAGTTCAAATTTACCGTCGTGGGCATCTCGCATCATGCGCTTAAAGGCTTCCCTTTTTTTCACGTTCGTTCCCGTCGTTCCCTCGTCGGCGTAGATCTCATATAATTTCCATTCGGAATTTTTTTCGATATATTCTCTGAAAAAACGCTTTTGACTTTCAAAGGAATTGACTTGATCCCTCTTATCTGTGGAAACACGACAATAAGCGGCGACGTACTTTTTTTCATTCGATATCATCGGTTTGCGTCCTCATTTTTTCGCACAAAGGTGCCGTAAAGTGCAAAAATTCCTCTTCCGAGAGCAGTTTTTTCTCCCATAACACCGCAAAAAAGGCGTATTGAATCCGCCAAAAAAACGATCTTTCCATGACTTCACCTCCGAAAACTACTACCTCATTTTATGAAGGCTTTCGGTCTTTCAGTCCAAAAAATGCCATATTCTTTGCGCTTGTAGGTACAGAAGAACTTGCCCATCTCGAAATGATCGCGGCGATCCTCTATCAGCTGACCCGAAATCTCACCCCCGAAGAGATCAAAAAGACAGGCTTTGATACCTACTTTGTCGACCATACAGCAGGTATTTATCCTCAATCCGCAAGCGGCACTCCGTTTACCGCCGCTTATATCGGTATCAAGGGCGATGTTTTTGCCGATCTGAACGAGGACTTAGCAGCAGATGCTGCATATTTATAAAAGCAACCAAATAAAATTAAAATTTTTTTACAAAAAAGAAGCATTTTATGATATTTTGTGATATACTGTTTATAAAAGCTATATTCAGAGAGGACTTTTATATGAAAACAAAGCTTTCTCCCCGTTTTTGGTGTGCACTGACACTTTTTAGTCTCATCGGACAGATCGCATGGGTCGTGGAAAATATGTATCTCAACGTTTTCATTTACAAAATGTTTCACGCTTCTGCAGCTGATATCTCCCTTATGGTAGCGGCAAGTGCCGTTGCGGCAACGCTTACCACCGTTTTTATGGGTGCGCTTTCCGATAAGATCGGCAAACGCAAGTGCTTTATTTGCGGCGGTTATATCCTCTGGGGAATCTCCATTCTGTGTTTTGTTTTGATTCGCACCGAGATCATCGAGGCGATATTCCCCATGGCTGCCTCCTCAGCGGCGCTCGGCGTTTCTCTTGTCATCACGCTCGACTGTATCATGACATTTTTCGGTTCTTCCGCCAACGATGCGGCGTTTAACGCATGGCTCACGGACAGCACCGACATCACCAATCGTGGTGCCGCGGAAGGTATCAACGCCATGATGCCCCTTATCGCGATCCTCGCTGTTTTCGGCGGATTTATGTCATTTGATCTTTCTCTTGCTGACAGCTGGAGCATCATTTTCGCCGTCATCGGTATCGTTGTCATCATCATCGGTATTTTGGGTATTTTCCTCATCGATGAGCCAAAATGTGAAGCACAAAGCACCTCCTATTTCGGCAACGTGATCTATGGCTTCCGTCCCTCCACCATCAAAGAAAACGTTTCTCTCTATTTCTATCTTCTTCTCTTTATCCTATTCAATATTTCCATTCAGATCTTCATGCCGTATCTGATCCTTTATTATGAAGTCTCCTTGGAAATGACCAATTATGTTTTTGTCATGGCACCCGCAATTTTGCTTGCGGCAATCGTAACGGCATTTTGGGGCAAGGTATATGACAAAAAAGGATTTTCTTTTTCGTCTGCTTTTTCGCTCGTTTGGCTCATCCTCGGCTATATCACACTTTATATTTTCCGCGCGACTATTCCTGTCTTCATCGGTTCTTTGCTCATGATGTGCGGTTATCTCGCAGGAATGGCAGTCTTCGGCGCTAAGATCCGTGATCTCACGCCCAAAGGAAAGTCCGGTATGCTGCAAGGTGTCCGAATCTGTTCTCAAGTACTGATTCCAGGTGTCATCGGTCCTTTTATCGGCAAAACGGTATTGGCAAATGCGAAAATCATCGTCGGCAACGACGGAACAGAATCCTTCGTTCCCAACGAAAATATTTTTCTCGCGGCACTTATCGTGATCCTTCTGCTTTCGATCATACTTTTCTTCTTCGGAAAAAGATTGAATAAGACCCAATAATAACACATGATCTTCTTATCGAAACGATCCCTGCTATAAAAAAGCGGTGATTCGCCGCTGACAATTGCTCGCCTATCTCGGCTTTTCAAATCGCCAAGCACG
>JBGVLA010000048.1:0-5833 GCA_045124015.1 Eubacteriales bacterium
CCTGCATAAAGCTCGCGAAGCAGTTCCATCAGTTGTACTTTTGCTTCGCCATCGCACAAGGAACAGATCTTCTCCAAAGATTCCAAGACGGAATACCACCGTTCTGACCGTTCCTCATTTGATTTTCCGATTGCATTCTGACGAAGATATTCTGAGATATTGAGCTTTCGTCGTTTCGCAAGCCTTTCGATTTTCTCTTTTTCACGTGCCGTTACACGCACACGAATGACGTCATTTCTTGTTTCTTTTTCGATAGGATTCATCTCTCTATCATAAAAATTTTACGGGTATTAGGGTGTCCCTAAAGCATATCGGCAAATGGCTGTTGCCACATTTGCTATGCTTGCTACCGAGATGACACGTCTTTTTCTCTTTGCTCCTTTCCATTCAAAATCTTTCTTCATGTCGCTATGACGGTTATGACGGCTATGACGCCATTTTCTCTCACGCGTATTGAAATGTTAAGCGTCATTGGCGTCATCGGTGTCATGCTGTCATTCGGAGGAACACAAAATCACCCTTTTCATCTATATACCGTATCGAAAAAGGCTTTTTTGTCCTGAAAGATGAAAGTTTTTTGAAATGTTTTCGAAAACATTTTATTTCCTGTTTCCAACTAACAGTTGGACGAAAATACTTGTCTCAAACCAATGAGTCATTGATTTTTCATTTTTCTAAGGGTAAAATATAATCAGAAATTTTAGTTTTGGAGGCTATTCTATGAAGTTGAATGAAAACATTATGGCTTTGCGAAGAGCGAAAGGAATTACACAGGAAGAACTGGCAACGGCACTTGGCGTTAGCAATCAAGCTGTTTCAAAATGGGAATCCGCACAAACTTGTCCCGATATTTCACTTTTATCCGTAATTGCGGATTATTTCGAAGTTTCCATTGATGAATTGATGGGACATCATACAACGATAAAACGGGAAAGATCAAAAGACGATACAAAAGATAATTTGACGGAAAAAGCACTCGCTTTATTGGAGCAAAACGGAAAACTTTCTACATCTCTATTGCAACGGCATTTATCCATTGGATACAATAAGGCAAAACTTCTGCTTGAAAATTTAGAATCAGATGAATATATTGTCCGTGATGGCGCACATACCTATGTTGCAAAGGATAAAAAGTAATGGTATGCAAAATGGCGTTATCGCGTTACACCGTAACGGATGTTACGCCTTTTTCCACCTACCAAGTGAAACATTTCAAGCATCAACTTCAGCGCAACTTGCACCGAAGTTGCAAACAAAAAGCCACTCCGCACATTTGCCGTTTTCGGACAAACATGATAGAATGACTTCAGAAAATATATAATTCGGAGGTTATTTATGGAACTTGCTTACAGAACGGTAAACGGTGTGCAGATACCCAATCTAAGATTGCCCAAGCAAAAGAATCTTCCCATCGGCAAGTACGGCATGATGCGGCATGACTTCTTGGAGAAACACCGCAAAGGCACTTACACGACACTTCTGACAGAATTTCGACTGCAAGAACATCTTTATGACGTCGACCAAGAAGCCAAGCGCCAAGTCGAAGAACTTACCCTACGCATCGTCTCGGAGCGTAGTATCACCGAGAAAATGAAAGCGACTGATCCTCTGTGCTGGGTAAGCGAAATGAATTTGGCAAAGAAAAATGCGGAGGAGATTGTGCTAAAAGAATATATTTATGCGTAAAACAAACCGCCGAGCAAATTGCTCGGCGGTCTCTCTTTTAAGCGGTCTTTTCCGTATAATACTGCGCTTGTGCGTGCCAAAGCTCGTGATATTTTCCGTTTTCATCGGCAACAAGCTCATCATGCGTACCAAACTGTACAACTCTACCACCGTCGAAAACGGCGATTCTGTCGCAGAAACGGCAAGAGGAAAGACGATGGCTGATATAGATTGCTGTCTTATCGCCAACGATGCTATTGAAATTGGAATAAACTTCGGCTTCTGCAATGGGATCAAGCGCGGCAGTTGGTTCATCAAGAATGATAAACGGCGCATTTTTGTAGAGCGCACGGGCAAGTGCGATCTTTTGCGCTTCGCCACCCGAAATCTCCACGCCGTCTTTTTCAAAGTTGCGGTAGAGATAGGTTTCCGCTCCTTTTTCAAGTTTATCCAAACGCTCACCGAAATTGGCTTCAATCAGGCTTTGTCTTACCTTTTCTTCGTCATAATCCGTGCTTGCCGCCACGTTCTGACCGAGCGTAAAGGAAAAAAGATTAAAATCTTGGAATACAACGGAGAAAATAGAGTGATATTCTTTGTAATTATACTTACGGATGTCAATGCCGTTAAGCAAAATCTGCCCCTCTGTCGGGTCGTAAAGACGGCACATGAGTTTGATCATCGTGGTTTTGCCCGAACCGTTCATACCCACAACGGCAAGGCGTTCACCGATCTTAAATTTGAAATTGACGTGACGGAGCGCCCAAAAATCTGTATTCGGATATTTGAAAGAAACATCGCGGAACTCAACTTCATATTCACGGTCATCACGTTTCTCCACAGGGAGCGTACCCTGAACCATGTGCGAGGGTGTTTCGATAAAATCAAAATAGATTTTCGTAATCTCATTATTCACACGAAGAGTTTCAAATGTGCTAACAAGTGCGCTGACTGCTCCTGTAAATTTAAGAATGGAACTAATATACTGCGAGATCGAACCAACGGAAAATCGTCCAACAAGAGCGGAAATGCCAGCAAAAGTATATAGAATCATTTGCAAAAGCATCTCTACGATACCACATGGAATGATTGAATGCTTGACACTATATTTTCGACACCTATCAAAAACGCCTTCTGTACCATTCAAAGTATCATGAAATCCTTGCTTAATGATAGATTTTTGATTGTAAATGCGCACAGTCATTGGTCCGGCATTACTTAACATACAATCATAAAATGTACTTAAAAATTGATTAGCAAAGGGTCCCCATTTATTCAGTTCTTGTATTTCATAACGTGTATTTTTTGTATTGCTGTGAGAAGAAAAACATACAGAAAAAATGCAAAATATTAGAATAAAAATTGCAAAGTAAGGAGTTACAACGATTTTTTCTATTCCAACAGGATTTTGGGGATAATGAGAAATGAAAAGTTCCAATGTGAGCGCAACAGAGAACATAATCGTAAAGACATGACCGATCAATTTTGAAAAATCACTTTCAAACTTTCTTAAGCCACCAGCATTCATGTGCTCATACCGATCAATTTTGTTCAGAGTTTTTTGCATTTCAACAGTATCCACCATATCATAATCCATTTCTGCAACCTTGCGGTTTTTAGAATAATTATAATTATTATTGAAAACAGGACGTCGTATCGCAATCAAATAATTCAAAAACGCTTTTATCATTACTACCAGAAAATCAAGTACAACGGTAAGACCTGCCATCATTAGTGTTTGTTGCCATGGTGCTTCCGAAAGAAGCATATCCACAATGCGCGCCGCCATAAAGATATTGATAAAAGGTGAAAGTGAATTGAAAATCGCATGAATGATCTTCAAAATAATCAAACCCTTGCAAAGTGACTCGATGTGCTTTGCTATTTTCCAAAACATTTTAATATCTTGAGTAAATTTTTTCATGCGCCCACCTCCTCTTTATAATAATGGCTCTGCACCTCATAAAGTTCAGCATATTTTCCGCCCTTTGCCATCAACTCATCATGTGTACCGCATTCTGTAATTACACCGTTTTCAAGGAAGAAAATACGATTACAGAAGCGCGTTGACGCGAGCCTGTGAGAGATAAAAACAGAAGTTGTCTTTTTCGTAAGATCGTTATATTTTTGATAGATCTCATTTTCCGCAATCGGATCGAGTGCGCTCGTAGGCTCGTCAAGAATAACAATGGGCGCTTCTTTATAAAGCGCACGGGCAAGCGCAAGTTTTTGCTTTTCACCGCCGGAAAAGTCAACAGCATCTTCGTAGAGCGTACGATCAAGTTTGGTATCCAAACCGTTAGGCAATTTTGAAATCTTTTCTGACAATCCTGAAAGTGAAATGACCTTTTGCATTTTTTCGAGATTCTTATCTCCGAATGAAATATTATCGCCAATAGAGAGAGGAAGCATCTCAATTCTTTGAAAAACGGCGGCAATATTTTTGTAATATTCCTCAATGTTGTACGCCGAAATCGGGTTCCCGTCTACGAGAATTTCACCCTCTCGCGGAAGATATAGTCCACACATCAGTTTGATAAGCGTCGTTTTACCTGCGCCGTTGAGTCCGACAATGGCAATCTTTTCGCCGCTGCGAATCTTAAAAGAAATATTTTTGATTGTATCCTTATCAGTACCTTGATAGGAAAAACTCACCCCTCGAAATTCAATTTCAGGTGCATATTGGGGGAAAGGAATACCTTCTCCGTGATTAAATTTATCCTTATCGTCCATCAGTTCACGATAGTTTGTAACACCAAGAGATTGACTATACATCGTATTATAGGTATTGATAATGCCCCAAAGATAATGAGAATATTGACCGATCAAAGCAAAATAGAAAACGAATTCCGAAGCAGAAAGTCCGCCCTTCGCTATTTGAAAGATTAAAACACCATAAGCCAAACCATCACGCAAAAATGTCAATATCGCAGTTAGCAATTTAGAAAGGAATGAGCGTTTTTCTCCCTTTCTGCTCCATTCCACACGTTCTCCCAGCAAAGTGCGATACATATTATCAAACCAACCAGCCACACCATAAAGACGGACATCCTTGGCTGACTCCAATGTACCGAGCTGTTTTAACACATAGGTTATTCGACGATCTTTATCATACCAATGTTCTTTATTTTTCTGTGTCCAATCAGCATTGATCTTGCCTGCATAGTACAGTATAACGGTCATAACCAAAAGGACAAAAACGATAATAGGAGAAAGATTCCATATCAGAATAGAATAAGTGAAAAGTCCCAAAATATTAGAAAAAATGTCTTTGATGTACATAAAAATACGTTCTGTAATCGCATTGTTATTTCTGGTAATATCCATAGCTTTTACAGCTTTCATTTGAAAATCGGGATCTTCCATTTTATAATAATCACAATCCATATAAATTTCTCTCGCCATCTCTTCAAACAGTTGGCGATTACGAATAGAACATTTAGGATTATAACTCTGCAAAATTTTATTTGTCATGCTTACCGCAAAAAGTGCAAGTGAAAGCACCACAATCACCGCAAGTATCTTATCCGCCGTATAACCGCTTGAAACGTATTCCACGATGGTGGACGGTAAAAGTGCCGAAAGCGGTCCTACCGCAACGGTCAGCGGCACGCAGATCGCGGAGATCACCATCATCATGGGACTGAATTTCCACGAAAGACGGCACACATACCATATATTTGAAAGAAAACTGTATTTTGGCTTTTCTTTCTTTTGTTTTTTCTTTTTCATGAGTAACAACTCCTTTCTTTTATGTTTTCATCTTATCACAAGAAACGCAAAAAGTGTGGATTTTGACACGAGTGGTATTGTATTTCGCACGAGTGGTGCGTTTTTATCCAATCAAGTATGTAAAACGGCGAGAGCGATCAGTCGCACTCGCCGAAATATCTCATTAAAGCGGAAGCATAACCTCCGTGGCAAAAACGCCTTCCTCATGCTGACGGTTGACGTAACCGCCGTATTTCTTTGCAATGCTGTCAATACGAAGAAGTCCGAAGCCGTGAGAGCCACTGTCATTTTTTGTCGTGCGGTATTTTCCGTTTTCTCTTGATCGCATACCAAGATAGGAATTGGTGACGGAAATGTAAAGCTGACCTTTCAGCACACCGATATAAATGCGGATAAACCGTTCTTCTTCCTTTTCCAATGTCAAACAACCCTCAAT
>JBGVLA010000049.1:0-19001 GCA_045124015.1 Eubacteriales bacterium
GGGCAAAGCCCGAAGTCGAAATTTTGCGTAAGCAAAATCGCATAGCGGAATCTCGACAGCGCTCCGCTCAGGATGACCACGCGGAAAGTTTTCCAACATATTTTATCGAATCAAACAAATACAGAAACGGAGAAATTCTCATGGAAAAAGAAAAAGTATATTTCACAAAAGAAATTACCCCCGAATCCCTTATGAAGATCTACGAAGCACTCGGCAGGACCCTTGACGGCAAGGTCGCTGTCAAGATCTCCACGGGCGAACCCGGCGGACATAACTTTTTGCAGCCCGCGCTCATCGGCGGTCTTGTGAAAAGTTTGAACGGCACCATCGTTGAATCCTGCACCGCATACAGCGGCAAACGCCTTGACCCCAAGGACCATTGGAAAGCCATCGAAGACCATGGTTTTCTCGCCATTGCCCCCTGTGATATCCTCGATGAATTTGAAGATATGGAGATCCCCGTTGCAGGCGGTTTCCATCTCAAGACCAACATCATCGGCAAGCATTTTGAAAACTACGACTCCATGCTCGTGCTTTCGCATTTCAAGGGACACGCCATGGGCGGTTTCGGCGGTGCGCTCAAAAACATGAGCATCGGTATCGCTTCCACCGCGGGAAAGACTCATATCCATACCGCAGGCAAGACCTCTGACCATAAAATCATTTGGAAAAACACCGCAAAGCAGGATGATTTTCTGGAATCGATGGCAGATGCGTGCCGCGGCGTTGTGGATTATATGGGCGCGGAAAATATCCTGTATATCAACATCGCAAACCGTCTTTCCGTCGATTGCGACTGCGATTCTCACCCTGCTGAACCCGAAATGGGCGATCTCGGCATTTTTGCCTCTCTCGACCCCGTAGCGCTCGACTGCGCTTGCTATGATGCCGTTAAAAATTCCCCCGATGCAGGCAAAGCCGCACTCATCGAACGCATGGATTCCCGTCATGGCATCCATACCGTGGAAGCGGGCGAAAAGCTCGGACTTGGCACGACAAATTATGAGATCGTAACGCTTGATTGAAAGGTAATGCTTCTATGATCGAATTTGAGCATAAGCGCCTGCGTGTTATTTGACGGGCTATGAGGTCTCTCAGACACTCGTGGACGTTCGCTATATCTTGACGGATATCGGTATGCGATATGACGTGTATTCTCCCGCAAAAACGATCTCCGCACATATTCTTTTACCTACCGAAAAGGCATGCAAAACACTTCTTATCAATGGAGCAGAAACCGATTTTTCGACAGAAAAAGTCAGAAATTCCAATTACGTGAATGTCAATGCCACGGCAAACGGCAAAATCAGCTTTGAGATATTGTTCTTTTAATCTTTTGAAAAACAAGGACATCGTGGAGATAGCGTGCAAATCAGAGTGGAATCACAAGCATTGCTGTCGAACATCAAAATAAAAGGACGCAAATTGTCATTTCATCCCGATTCAAGAAAACCACTTATTTCCATTTTTTCTAAAAGATGGGTTGATTTTTGGACTTCCTTGTGATACAATAGAAGCATCACCAAAAAGAAAGGAGTCCAACAGAATGAACACCGCCATCGGCAAACGCCTTGCCACCCTCCGAAACAAAAAGAATCTTTCGCAAGCTGAGCTCGCGGAAAAGCTTTCTGTAAATATCAGCCTTATCGCCGAATGGGAAGTGGGACAAACCGCGCTCGATATCGCCGTCATCCCTGCGCTTGCAGATGCTCTTGACGTCTCCATCGAATATCTTCTCCGCGGCGAAGCATCCCATATGCAAAAAATCTTTATCGGATATCCCTTTATGCAAAAATATAACATTGACGGGAAACCGATGATCACGGGTATCAACGAATCCTATCTCGCGCGCGGCTGGCGCGTCGTTTCCATAGAGTGCACAAACGATACCAAGGATGAATTTTTCACCGTCGTTTTGGAACGATAACGGCATATATCAAGAAAAGCACCCCACAGGGTGCTTTTCTTTCGCTATCATTTCACAAGTGTTTCACCGAAGCGATACAAAAGATACGCCATGACGCTTTCGTCCTCTTTGGCAAGCGCATCAATCTTGAGCGCAACGGAAAGGCTTTCTTTGTCGGCGCGTATACGGTCTTCTGCCCTGCCTCCAAAACGGCGAAAGGCATTTTTTAGGCTCAAATACACGGAATACTGTGCAAATAAGATATCCGCTCCGCCGACAGCTTCATACATATCGCCCATCGCCCCGGCAAGCGCAAAGCTTTTTTCCGTCTTTTCGGCAATGGAATCGTCATGACAGAACCAAATCTCTTTCATGCGCTTATCCGCGGCAAAATCGGAAAGCTCATAGAGATTATTTCGCAGATAACGGCGAAATTCAGGCGTATCCTTGGCAAAAAGCTGTTCCGACTTTTGCTCCTTCGTATGATACCAGCTCGTAAATTTTTCGTTGTAAATGGCGAGCGCTTCCTCTGTCTTACCCTCCGCGTGAAGGATCTTTGCGCGCATATTCCAAGTATCCAGACGCAGGCTCTCATCCACGGAGATCGCCAAAATACGGTCGCAGATGGCAAGAAGCTCGTCCTTTCTCTCAAGAAGCACCTTGGGGTCGTTATCTGCCCAATCGCCCGCGATATCCCACATATAGCGGTACATGATCACGTCGCTGTTTGGATAATCGTGATATGCCTTTGTGATAAACGAAGTGCGTTCTTTCCAAGACAAATGCCTGTATTCCTGCATCACGGCATCGATCTCTCCTTTGATCTTCGCCTCGTCATAGCCCATCAGTATATCCAAGGTAACGCCGAAAAACTGTGCGAGCGGAAAAAGCAAGGTGATATCGGGATAGGTTTCGTTTCTCTCCCATTTGCTGACGGCGGCGATGGAAACGTTCAGGTATTCCGCGAGCGCCTCCTGTGTCAGATCCTTTTCGCGGCGAAGCCGTTTAATGTTTTCGCCAATCAAAATTTTCATAAACATACAACCTTTCATTCCAAAATCAAACAAGCTTGTTTCTGTTTTTATCTTATCATATACGGAATGGAATGTAAAGATAACGATAGGAAAGGCGATTTTAACCATAGGTTGAATTTTTGCACCCATATTCAAAGAAGAAAAAACTTAGGGCTGGTTTTTATATCAGATTTCTGTTTCTAAGCCATCGTATGCCACGATCACATCGTGGCTTTTCATCCTTTCACATAGTGTATTATGATCGGTATGCAAGGTTCTTGCCATATGGCTGATGCAGAACTTTTCAATATAGGGCGCCAAGGTTTTTTTCATTTCCAATACCATGTTCAGATTATTATGCTCGAAAATGCGATAATCTCCGTCCACATCGCCAATGGTGGCATCCAAAACCGCAAAATCAGGCTGGAATTTTTTGATTGCTTGAACTTCATCATATAGTAGCCAAGCACCGTCGAGACCATAAAACAAAGTCCGATCTCCGTTCGTAATGATAAAATGCACCGTTTTTTCACAAGTCGAATGATTCCCTGCATAAGCGCGTACCGTGTAACCTCCGATTTCGATAACGTCTCCACAGGACAAGTCAAAAAGCTTAGCGCCATATTCCTCTAAATATGCAACCGTTTCGGCGGAATAATGATCCTTATGCTTGTGGGTATTGATGATATATTTGATGTCCGTCGCCTTTTTCCCGTATTCCTTCAAAGCATCCGGAACCTGCGGACCAGGATCGATCATCAAAACATCGTCAATCAAGGCAGAGGAAAGCCTGCGAAATTCCACCATACCTTCTCTTCTTTTCAAAGGCCAATCTGCAGCACCTGTTCCCAAAAATGTTATTTTCATATGATACTTTTCCTTATTCTTCGATTATTTTTGATACTGATCAAAGCTTTTTCGATACAGTTTAATATTATCATTTCGCGTCGTCTGTCTCCTGCGTTTTTAAGCTTTATTTCCTATTATAATTATATCATGAGTGGATGTGTCTTTTCAATACGAATCTATAAATATCGGGGGAATGCCAAACTGCTTCTTGAAAAGATGAGAAAAATAAGGTACAATAAAGGAAAAAGGAGTCTCCCAAAAAGAAGACTTCATAGAATTCAAGTTGAAACCCAACGCACCCGCTTTGTTTGCAATTGAACAATGTAAAATAGTATCATTTACGAATTGCAGGATTTCGCAAAAGTAGAGATCTTTTTGCTTTATAAATTCATATGTTCCAATCAAGGCAATTGAAAAATCATGATCCGTTCCCTCGGATCGTTGCCATCAAAGAGATCATCACAGTCGATCTCATCATAAAATTCCAGTTCGTCCATTGTCATAAGATAACACATATATTCATCTGACGGATAATAAAAGAATAAAAGGATTTCCCTCGGAGACGCATAATAAGATTCCATCATTTTTGCCATCACTCCACGAAGAATCTCAACGGAAAAAGGATTAAAAAAATAACAGCGATTGACCTCCGTCGGCACTTCATAGTCCTCGGCACTGATCAGTTCAAAATCAACCCTTGCCCTTGAAACGGCGGTCTTCTTATTTTCCATCGCCCGATGATAAATTCGTTCATCATATTCAATGCCAATTGCTTTCGCTTTGGTCTGATAAGACAGAAAGAAATCAACACGCCCTTTTCCGCATCCATAATCCAAAACAACATCCTTTTTGGTGAAGAAGGCTTCGCTTGCCAGTCGCTCCAAAATACAATACGGGGTTGGTTCATAAGGGTAGCGATATCCATCCGCATTTGTATCATCTCGGCCGCTTGTTTTGATTTTTAGGAGCTTGTCCCATGTATTTTCATGATCTGTCATAGTTCACCTCTGCGAGTTTGGTATCCCATATCACTTGGAATTTTCTTTTTCAATTCTAATTATATCATATCCCACTTCTCGAATCAAGATTTTCTCAATTCTTACATCACCGGCTCTCGTGGCGTTCGTCATATTTCTTGTAGAATGGCGTTTATTTTCTTTCTGACAACCGTATGGATGCGAACACCTGCAAAATATGCTTTAGCACACCGATCAAACAAGATATCATTATAACATCCGACAAGCAAAAGCAAGAAAATTGGCAAAAGAAGCTTCTGTCAATTTCACCTTTAAGATATGGGATATTCAAAAGAACCGATCGCGGCAAAATTGATCTGCTTATACTCCGATGTTTCCGGATAATCAATAAAAAAATGAGTTCTCATTATGCTGCGATTCTTCTCGCTTGAAAGTCTCTCCATTGACCGACAAAGAGTTTTGGGAATCATCGGCATTTGAGCACCGAGAGAAACAAGCGTTTTCTCGACATTTCCGGCAATGCTTCTTGAACCCTTGGGAAGAACGCCATAACCGCCGTTTGTATCATTTTCCCGAATAGGTACTGCAATGTGATACATGTCGGGAGAAATATAAACACGGCCAAGCTTACCTGCAAGAAGCGTTCTGAGGCTTTCACGCATCATCGCAGAGAGCATCGCTACTCTGTCCGAAGAAAGCATGGACTTTCTGCTTTCCTGTTCTGAATATGTTTCCTTGTGAACCCTAAGCTTATTGTAACGAGAAAACTTGAAGGTACGAGCGGTATCGGAAACGTAATTTGCGTACTGCATCATCAACTGAATAAGAATGATGGCATTCTTTGTTTTCAAGGAATCCATGACAAAGGCAATATCCTTCTCATCCTTACATCTGCTGATGATATAATTGAGCTGTCTGAGAAGAGCACCGGAGTCCTTGCCTTCGCTAAGACAGCTAACTGCTCTTCCGATATCCCGCGCCATCATGGCACGCTCAAACTCGGAATATACAGAGTGATTTTCCTTGCCTCTCATCAGAGCCACAAAGCGTTCAGCCTCCAAGCACTTCGGCTGATAATGAATATGGTGAAGCAATCCACACCAAACCGCTTTCTTTTCGAAGCAATCTCTGACGTTACAGTATCCATTCTCGAAAATCAGATCGATCACCTTTGCGATAAACTTTCGATCTTGATTCCGCAGATTCAGTTTTCTGATATTTCTGCTTCCGTAAACATGATAATTCATCCAATCAACAAATTGAATCACATCCGATAGAGCAATAAATTTCACAAATTCACTATCTCTGATATCCAATAAAAGACGAATCGCCGTATCCTTGCATACGCAGTTCTGAATCTCATAGTGATAGTCAATGACAAAAGACTTTACAAGATCGTAATGCATATCGCTGAGAGGACGCGAACCTTTGAGCATATCCTCTATATACTCCTTGAATACGGCAAGAGCCTCCTCTTCATTGAGAATAACAAACTTTTTGATCGCAGTTTCCTCACGAAAAGCAAGTCTTTCAAAATTCTCCTCAAAAAGTGAATGTCCAGCCTCTGAAAAATCCCCTGATCCGTAAGTGATCGCATAATGACAAAGTTGATCAAATAAACGCTGGTCAGAAGTAAGCTCTCTGACAGAGTGCGGGAAATTGCGATAAAAGGGCTGAGGAACAAATTCTCCCAGCATATCTGCCGCAAAGGAGATCATATTCTCATGAGCATACTCCTGACCGCTCGTAATACTGATATTAAAAATGCTTGCAAGGGCAAAGCGGGCTGCAAAAGCGTGTTCACTTCTTTTCTCGCCGATCAAGGTCCCCTTACTAAACAAGTAGCGATGAATGTTTTCATTCAACATATCCTTCCTCCTTGGGGCTTGGAACGATTTCCGCATTGGTCAGTCATTTTGATGGATCCAATCTCTCATATCATCCTGCCCATCCATGGATGATGATCAATCGATGACATCAAAGGCTTAACCCTTCAAAAAATCGCCAACGTGTGTTATTGTGGTACTGTTTTCCCCATATTCTCTCTTTCTTAAATTGATGTAAGCACCACTAGCTACTTAGAACATGAACCGAAAAACAAGATTGACACTAAAAAGCAAATATACCAAAGAAAGCTTTGTTTTGTCGGTCTCATTCTATTGAAACACAAATCATAAGATCGGTTTTCTTCACTGTCAACTGCCATCGACGAAATAAACCTTACTTGCTGTGTTCTGTACACAGTATATCATAACGATTCCAATGCTGCCAATTGAGTCATTTGTAAATAACCGACGCTCATCAATCACACTCGTTTGATGGTTTTTCTTCTATATCAAACCAAAGGGCACGATGTTTTTCATCGATCCACATATCCTGATGCCAATGACCAAAAAACCATTCCTTATATTTCATTTCATACATGATCCATTCCAAAAAGCCCGTAAGCTCCGCGTCATGACAATCCGGCTGACGGCCCATGCGTCTGATGATTTCACGAGGCGCTGTATGAGTAACAATATAATCCACTTCGTCATGATGTAAACGCAAATTTCTGACCGCCTCCGTATATTCTTCCTTACAAGGAATTTCCTGTCTCCACCATGAATAATGCTCTGATCTCATATAGCGGTCAATGCTATAAGCTCCGCCAAACGTGAAAATCTTTTTTCCTTCAATGGTAAATACCTGTCCACGCATCAAATGATATATATTTTTTCTGATTCGATGAACCTTCCCACCATTCCAGATTTCCTGCTTGTATTGAAACAATGCATCAAAATTTTCATGGTTTCCACAGCAAAAACAGATCGTATATTTCTTTTTTTCCAACTCATTCAAAAATACATTTTCTATTGAATCGTTTTTGAAAATATACCCAAAATCACCGCAGACGATCAACGTATCTTTTTCCGTCCACGTTTCCTCACCCATCGTTCCTAACTCAAAAAAACGTCCCTGTTCTCCGTGTGTATCTCCTGTAAATCTGATCATGATATCCTCCTTTTTACAAAAAGAGCCTATAAAATAAAGGCTCTCTCTTTTTTACTTTTATTTTATCATACAGATCTAAAATTTGCACATTGAGTCGATTGTAAATGATGATTTGATCTTTTTCAGCCTTCCAAACAATATGTTTATCGCCTATACAAGAAAAAAGCCAAAGAAAGGACAGAGAACTTTCATTTCTCTGTCCTTTTCTGTTTGTATTCGTTTTTCGTTCTGCTTTATCGCAGGTACACTTCAAGGCACTTTTCTCATATACGTTTAATCCAGCTCAAACGCGCCGGTATAAAGCTGATAATACTTGCCCTTTTCGGCAATGAGCTTATCATGCGAGCCGCGTTCGATGATGCGACCATGATCGAGAACCATGATCACGTCGGAATTGCGGACCGTGGAAAGACGGTGTGCGATGACGAATACGGTTCTGCCGTACATCAGACCGTCCATGCCCTGCTGAACGAGCGCTTCCGTTCTGGTATCGATAGAAGAAGTCGCTTCGTCAAGGATCATAACGGGCGGATCGGCAACTGCCGCACGCGCGATGGAGATAAGCTGTCTCTGACCTTGCGAAAGGTTCGCGCCGTTGCTTGTAAGCATCGTATTGTAGCCATCGGGAAGTCGGGTGATAAAGTCGTGTGCGTTGGCAAGCTGTGCCGCAACGTAGACTTCTTCATCCGTCGCATCCAAGCGTCCGTAACGGATGTTTTCCATGACCGTACCCGTAAACAAATTGGTATCCTGCAAAACCACACCGAGCGAACGGCGAAGATCTGCCTTTTTGATCTTATTGATATTGATACCGTCATAGCGGACCTTACCGTCTGCGATATCGTAGAAACGGTTGATCAGATTCGTAATGGTTGTCTTACCTGCACCCGTAGAGCCTACGAAAGCGACCTTCTGACCGGGTTCGGCAAAGAGTGTGATATCGTGGAGGACCGTCTTTTCGGGAACGTAACCGAAATCCACATCTGTGAGGCGAACGTCGCCCTTGAGAAGCGTATAGGTAACGGTGCCGTCTGCCGAATGCGGATGCTTCCAAGCCCAAAGATTGGTGCGTTCATTGGATTCCACAAGCTCACCCTTTTGATTGTAAGCGGCATTGACGAGCGTTACGTAGCCGTTATCCAATTCAGGCTCTTCGTCAAGAAGATCGAAGATGCGGGATGCACCCGCAAGCGCCATCGCAATGGAGTTCACGTGCTGAGACGCCTGGTTTACGTTCATACAGAACTGACGTGTCATATTGAGGAATGTCGCAACGATGGTAACGTCAAGGATCATGCCGTTAATGGGGTTTGCAACCTCACCCGAAAGCAAGAGCGTACCGCCGACAAAAACAACAAGAACGTAAAGCAGGTTACCGATATTGCCGAGGATCGGACCCAAAATGTTTGCGAATTTATTCGCTTCGCGTGCATCACGGAAAAGCTGATCGTTGATTTTATCGAAATCTTCTTTGCAGGCTTCTTCATGGCAGAAGACCTTAACGACCTTCTGACCGTTCATCATTTCTTCGATGTAGCCTTCCTCATGACCGAGAGATTTCTGCTGACGGATGAAGTATTTTGCGCTTCGGCCGCCGATGGTTCTTGTCATCACGACCATGAGGATCGCACCGCAAACAACAACAAGGAAGAGCTGTAAGCTGAAGCGAAGCATGATGATGATCAAGGAGATGATGACAACGGAGGAGGAGATAAGACTGGGGATACTTTGCGAGATCAGCTGACGGAGCGTATCGATATCGTTCGTATAATGGCTCATAACGTCGCCATGCGGATGGGTATCAAAATACTTGATGGGAAGCGTCTGCATCTTAGCAAACATTTCATCACGCATATTGCGAAGCGTACCCTGGGTAACGTACGCCATGACACGTGTCCATGTGAAGTTACAGATAAGACCCGTCAAATAAATGCAAAGGAGAGTAAGGACCGTGGAAATGATCTTGGGATAGATCGCGTCCAGTGCCGCCTCGGCACCGCTTGTCTCATAGATGGCTTTACCTTCGGTGATGTAGGTCAAGATCTGCTGGGTAAAGATTGAAGAAATGGAGTTTACAAGTGCGCTGAGGATCAGACAAACGAGAACCACGCAAACAGCGGGCTTATAATATTTGACAACGAAACGAAGTACACGCTTCAATGTGCCTTTTTTTGCTTTCGGGCGGCCACCCTTCATGTTGGGCTTCTTATTCATTTGTCTTCGCCTCCTTTCACCTGAGATTCATAAACCTCACGATAGATCGCGTTGGTTTTCAAAAGCTCTGTGTGAGTGCCGATGCCGTTGATCTTGCCGCCGTCAAGGACGATGATGCGGTCAGCATCCTCGACAGAGGAGATACGCTGTGCAATGATGATCTTGGTCGTACCGGGAATTTCTTCACGGAATGCCTTGCGGATCATCGCATCGGTCTTGGTGTCGACAGCAGAGGTGGAGTCGTCAAGAATGAGGATCTTCGGCTTTTTGAGAAGTGCACGTGCAATACAAAGTCTCTGCTTCTGACCGCCGGAAACGTTTGTGCCGCCGCGTTCGATGTATGTGTCGTAGCCATTCGGGAACTGAGAAACAAATTCATCCGCACAAGCGAGCTTACAGATGCGGACAAGCTCCTCGTCGGAGGCATTCGGGTCGCCCCAACAGAGATTTTCCTTGATCGTGCCCGAGAAAAGAACGTTTTTCTGAAGCACCATGGAAACCTCATTTCGCAGAGTATCCAAGTCGTATTCACGAACATCCACACCGCCAACCTTGACTGCACCCTCGGTCGCGTCATAAAGACGGGGAATCATCTGCACAAGCGAGGTTTTGGAGCTACCCGTACCGCCGATGATGCCGATTGTTTCACCCGAACGGATATGAAGGTTGATGTCGGAAAGCGCATTCTTTTCTGCTTTTTCGGAATATTTGAAGTTTACATTTTCAAAATCGATGCTACCGTCAAGAACCTCGGTTTTGGGGTCAGCAGGATTTGTGATGGTGCTTTCCTCGTCCAGCACTTCCACAATACGGCGTGCAGATTCAAGAGACATGGTCATGGTAACAAATACCATGGAAAGCATCATACAGTTGGAAAGGATCTGAATGCCATATGTAAGAAGACCGGAATAGTTACCGATGTCAAAGGATGCACCACCCGTGGAAATGATCAGACGGGATGCAAAGAGGCATACGCAGACCATCGAGGTGTTGATGGCGATCTGCATGATCGGATTATTGAATGCGAGAATTTTTTCTGCTTTGGTGAAATCCAAGGCAAGGTCGCCGGAAGCTTTTTTGAATTTTTTGGTTTCAAAATCTTCACGAACGAAGGATTTGACAACGCGAATGCCTTCGATGTTTTCTTGAACGGATTCGTTCAGTGTATCGTATTTGCGGAATGCGCCCTTGAAGATCGGCATGACCTTTCTCGAGATCATATAGAGCGAGAAGCCGAGAACGGGAACGAGCACCACGTAAATAAACGCAAGCGAACCACCCATGATAAATGCCATGACGAGCGCAAAAATGAGCATAAACGGCGCGCGGATTGCGATACGGATCAGCATCATAAATGCCTGCTGAACGTTTGTTACGTCTGTTGTCAGTCTTGTTACAAGACTGGAGGTTGAAAATTTGTCGATATTCGCGAAGGAATAATTTTGTACCTTATAATAAAGGTCATGACGAAGATTTTTTGCAAAGCCGCAGGATGCTGTTGCACAGAACAGACCTGAAAGCACACCGCAGGTGAGCGATGCGAGTGCAAGGATGATCAGAATGATGCCGTATTTTGCAATGCCTGCCATTTCGATCTCATCGCTGTATTGCAGATAGTTGACAAGCTCTGCTGTTACAAACGGAATGATACATTCGATAATAACTTCAAGTGCAATGAAAAGCGGCGAAAAGATGGTTTCTTTTGTATAGCCTTTGATGCACTTTGCGAGTCGTTTGATCATAAGCCGATGTTACCGTTCCCACAAAAAGGGATCCTTTCTTTCAAGATTTCTCGTCTTCCAAATTCCATCTCACCTTTTCCAAAAGTGCAAAAAGAAGCGTCTGCTCCTCATGGGAAAGTCCCACAATGAGCTTTTCCTCCATTGCATCGACGGAACGCTCCATCTGCTTATGCAAGCGCTCGCCCTTTTCGGTCAAAGTGATCTTTTTGAGTCTGGCATCATGCCCCACAGAGGTTCTTGTCAAAAGTCCTTTTTCTTCCATTCGAAGAAGAATCGCAGACATCGTGGAGCGACGCACCGAAAAGACCTCCTCCAGATCCCGCTGAAAAATATCGCGGTCGGTATTATGAGCCAAATGAAGAAGAATATAGCGGTTCGTGCCCGTAATGTTTTCTCCATAGACCTTTTCCTGATAATGATCGATCTCACGCTTGATGAGATTGGCAACGGTTTTGATCTCAAAGCCGAGCCGTGGAGTTTGGTTCATCGATGACGCTCCTTTCTTTGACGAATTTGGTTTTTCCGAGAGTTTGTTAGATACCTAACATTATACCATTCTTTATTTTTAATGTCAATAGTTATGATTTTTTTCCATAGAAAAACCGCCCCAAAAGGGCGGTCTCGTTCACGGAAACAGCAGCTTCACCTCATCGCCGTCGCAATACCAATATGCGGTATTATACGCTTTTTCGTGCAAATATTCATTGCTTCCCGTAAGCGCAGCGAGCACTTCCCTTTCAATCGTTTGATAAGAGCCATCCGCAGAAATCAGAATATACAAATCATCATAATAAATATATTCCCCGTCCGTCAGATACCATGTAACGGAGATCAACCCGAAATCCTCAAGGTCTGCGGCACGTTTGATATATCTCCCTCTTGCAAAGCAGGAATATACGCTAAATGCCTCTGCATTTTCCGTATGCGGCGGTATGATGCTTTCCAAATCCAGCTCCTCCATCACGGCAGAAATATCGGGCGTGGTCTGCGCTTCTTCCTGCGTATACAAAGGCTCACCATACCACCATTCCAAATGCGCCTTGCGATCTTTCAAATGTATATGGATCGTTTCGGGGGTCGGATATCCGTTGATATAACGGGTATAATATACGCCGACGGTATCATGCCATGCGCTGACCTCTTGCACGAAAATGCCGTTTTCATCCGCCAACATATAATCAAAAGCCTCTTTCGTATCTTGATTATAGAAGTCGGAAATCGTATATACGTAATCGTATCGGTTTAGGCTGGTTTCATAAAGCGCAGTTAGCGTTTCTTTGGTTTCGTCAAGCGATGCTCCGCTTTTTACGGGATACTGTGCAAGCACCCTTTCAAAACCGCCAAGATATGAAATCTCTGCCTCGTTCCAACCGTCAAGCGACCAAAGGGCATCGGAAACCGCAAGATCTCCGCCGCTATCTTGATCAAACGGGATAAAGATCCCGTATTCCGTACCATGCGCGTTGGAGGATTCAAACAAAATCGAAAAGCTTTCAAATCGCTTCTCATCTTCGTTATACATCGGATAGCGTTCAAGCCCCACCTGCTTCATACCGATCAAAAAACGCTCAAAATTCAAAAGCTCCGTAGAAAGATGCTCCTCTAAGCGAAAATACAATATTTCGGGAACGTTTTGCCCAGCAATCACGTCGCAAACCTCCAATTTCAAAACATGAAAGCGTTCGCCCGTTTTTGGTTCGGTATACAGAGCAGGCAAAATCTCAACGATACGCCCCTCGACTGCTTCTTGCCACATACTGACGACAGCATCCTGGTTATACACAAATCCGTCCGTACCGCATCCGAATCTCATTTCCAAATCCGTGTATGTACCGAGCCCAAAGGGTCCGTCTGCATCTGCTAAAATACGATGCTCCGATATCGTATCGGGTGTTTTACCAAGCTGTACGAAAAGAAAGATCCCGACAGCAAGCAAAAGAGAAGCCGAAATCGCACCGATATGCTTCCACAAAAGCCGTTTACGTGCGGAAATCCGCATCGAATCGGCGGCGCTTTCGAGAAAATCCTCTCGGACATATGCCATAGCATCTAAAATACGTTCCCTCGTCATACGAAAAATCCCTCCTTTTCCAAAAAGATCTTCAATTTTTTCTTCGTGCGGGAAAGGAGATTTCGCGTATAATTTTCACGTAAGCTCTGTTTTTCGGCAATCAGCGCGATAGGATACAGAAAATAATACCGACAAAGAAAAATATCGCGCTCACGCCTCGGCAAGGTCGCAAGAAAACGGTCGATCGCCTCACCAAGAAGCTTGGTTTCATATATATGTTCGATATCATTTGTATCAAACAAAACCTCCGAAAGCTCATGAAGTGCTTTTTCCGTTTCACCGCCACCCCTCTTTGCAGAAGTTTTTTCACGATACTTATCAAACGCCAAGGAGCGCGTGATCTTTCCGAGAAAGGCACGCAGACAACGCGGCATTTGCGGCGGTATGAGATTCCAGACTTTCAGCCACGTATCGCTGACACATTCCTCGGAATCCTCTGGATTTCCGAGGATATTTCGCGCGATAGCAAAGCAGTATGCGCCGTATTTTTCCGCACTTCTTGCAATCGCGCTTTCATCGCGTGCCCTATAAAGAGAAATGATATGATCGTCCTCCATAAGAAAACCTCCTTTTCCAAGAGTACTCTTCATCTATAAAGACGAAAAAAAATCAAAATTGCACCATATCGTCTTCAATAAAAGGAGTTTCAAGATAAGATTTCTATGAGTCTTGCCGTCGTCTCTTGTCTTCTTTCCGCAAGCTCTCGCAAGACCGCTTCTTTGTCGTACCGTTTTCGTATCGTTTCATATCGTTTTTCTTTCAAAAAGTCCAAAAGTGTAGCTTCAAGTGCGGCATCATCATTTTGACAAACGATGCCAAAGTCTCCCACAAGCGCCCTTGCGGAAAGGGTCTCCGTCGTCAAGATCGGAAGCCCCAGCAGCCTTGCTTCCTCAAAAACGAGGGGCGCCGCTTCATGAAAGGATGGCAAAAAGAAAAAGTCTGCCTTTTTCATATACGGGTAGGGATTTTCCACATTTCCGTGGAAAATCACACGCGCGGAAAGCCCGTTTTCCATAACTGCTTTTGCGAGCTTTTCTTTTTCCGTGCCATCGCCCACGATATGCCAAACGAAAGAAAGCCCCTGCTTCTCACAAGCCTTCATCATCGGCACACAACGAAGAAGCCCCTTTTCGGCTTCCAATCGGCAAACGGTCAAGATCTTGATCTTTCCCAAAAGCGGAGCAATTTCCGCTTCCGATCTTCGTAAAACACCTTCGGTATCGAGGAAGTTTCGTATCGTAAAAATTTTATTTTTCATGTCGGGCATGACCGAAAGAAGCTTCTCTCCGACGGCATCCGAAACGGCACAAACGGCATCAAATTTCCGATAAAGGGAACGATTATACGCATCGTTTCCGCCGTATTCGGTAAAATCCGCGTGCAAAAACGTTACTTTTTTCGCACCTCGCGCACCAAAAAGCACACTTTCGTTTGCCAAATTGCAAAAGCTTTTTCTGCCCGACGGCTGACAAAAGGATACCGCCACATCAAATCTTCCGCGTTTTCCCGCAAGCAATCGAAACGGCAAACGCTTGCCGAAAAGCTTTGCCCAAATCGCGCCGAGATAGCGAAAGATTCTTGCCCCGAGAGAAATCCCGTGAAGCTCTCTGCGGGAAAGCTCCGTTATCTTCATGAAATCGTTTGGCGTGATACGTCGGATACCCTCGGGAATCTCCGCGGAGATTTCACCCTCGCGCATAGCAAGCAGAGAGATATCATAATACGGCATCATTTCGCACAGAAATACGGTCAAAGCCTTGGCGATGCCGCCCGTTTTCAAATTGCCGACGGTGATAAGAAGCGTCGGCTTTTCAGAGAGCTCCGCTTTTTTGCGGATGGCTTCGGCAAATATCCTTTTGCCGTTTTCGACGTTGTAATAGGTATCAAAATATCCCTTGCAGATCTGCTTCATCTCGCTTGCCGCGCGCGTTTTTTTCATATCGGCAAGAATGGTTGCCACCGTGGGATCCTCGATCCCGATTGGATTTTTGGTGTGAACGGCGTGAAAATCACGGAGCGCAGATGAAAAAACGGGAATCACACCGCAGGAAAGATAAGCAGAAAGCTTTGTCGGCGTTGCTACGCGGTTGACGGGGATATCCTCACGCCAAACAAAGCCATATTTGATGCTTGCAAGCTCCCTTGAAAGCGCCTTGCCTTGATGATACGCGACCTCAAAATTTTGAACCCCTGCTTCGCATAAAGCGGATGTGGCTTTTTCGGTTTCTTGTGTAAAAACGCATAACTTGGTTGTTTCTGCGGAATGCTTCTCTATATTGCGATAAAGCGCAATGGTTTCTGCAAAGCATTGCCAAGCGGAAAGCGAACCGACGTAAGCAAAGGTATTATCTTTATATTTTGCATCGAAAAACGCATTTTCATAGATATCCGTTTCCGAAAAGCAAGGAAAAATAACGCATTTTTCCGACAAAGACAGATGATATTTTTCCTCATAATGTGTTTTCATTTCCTCAGAGACAAGAAAAAGAAGCTTGGTACGCCGGATAACGTATTTTTCTATGAAAGAAAGCAACCGAAAACGCAACCGTGAATGACCGCGCAAACGGGATTCCTCGGGAATGATGCCTTGCATCCAAAGCATATGATTTCGATGACCGCGAAGCATATGGTAAAAGGTAATGGGGAATTCATTTGTGAGGATGAAATCCTCTTTACGTACGGGTATCGACTTGTCATACGGCAAAAGTTCACCGCCCGCCAGACGCACAGCATCGTATATGAGATCCATATAGGCATCGGTTACTTCCGTGCGGCGAATATCATAATAAAAATGCATGAAATGTCCTTCCTTTTTGATGATGATATTTCTTATATTATATTTCGAGCATGATCGCCCCACCGTAATCAAAGAGCGGTTTTTCCGAAAGGCTGAGGGTTTCCACACCGACCTCGGCAAAAAAAGCTTTCAACTCCGCGTAAAATGGATGGGCTTCGATATTTCCGAAAAATCCGAGCGTATGTTCGTCAAGCATAAGCGATGCACCGCCGAGAAAGCCCGTGTCATACACCTCGATGCCGATGGGATGCGGCGGCAAAAGCAGAGCAGAAATCTTCGCACTCTGAGCGGCTTTCACGATACCGCGATCTGCCGAGGCGATCCTGCCGCCCGCGATGACGGTCGAGCATTTCGCGTAGCCCTGCTTGATATTTACAACGGTCTTTCCGTTTTCCCTTGCTAAAGAAAGTACCTCGTCCGATACAGCGTTTTCCTTGGCAAAAAGCGTATTTCCGACGGAAAAGCAGTTGAGCGCTACGTCCTCGGGATAGAGGGCAGCGATCTTCTTTTCGGAGATGCAATACGGCACCCCAAGATGCGCCAAGATCTCCTGCCCCTTTCGATATTCGCGGTGAACAAAAAGCTTGCCGAAGACCTCCGCCATCAACATATCCGGATGATAAGAAACAGGAAACGAAAGTGTCTCCAAGGGCGGCAAAGGAATACAAGCCCCATACGCCGAAAGGCTTTTGCGAATTTCGAAAGGTGTTTGTTCATTTATTAAAAAATATCGCATAAAGATTTCTCCAAAAAGCAAAATAAAAGCATCCGTGATCCATTCGACACGCTTCGCTTGGCAGGATGGCGCAGATGCATAAAAACGCAAAAACCCATTCCGAAAAACGGAATGGGTTTCACTTTTTGTTTAAGCAAATCTAAAAGAGTTACGCTCTTTCAACCTTGCCTGCACGCAGACAACGAGAGCAAACCGTTACAGTTTTGTGAGTACCGTCTACAACAGCACTTACCTTTCTGATGTTGGCTTTCCATGTTCTGCTTGTTTTACGGTTGGAGTGAGAAACGTTGTTACCGAATGTTACACCCTTGCCGCAGCACATACATTTTGCCATATCCTGCACCTCCCTCGATTTTCTGAACTATTTTCAATAGGAGTTAATTTCCCCTATGAGTTCATCATATTATACAGCGTTTCTCATTTTAGCATATAAATTTCAAAAAATCAATAGTTTTTTGATTTTTTTATGAAAAAAATGCAGATTTTTTCAAATTATTTGGCTAAATAGGCTTCCAAGCGGTTGATTTTGAAGCCTTTCGCGGAAAAATTCGCTTCATTTTCGGTTTCAATATTGTCTTTTGCCCACTCACTTGCGTGCAGATCGAAGGTTACGTTTTCCAAAGTATAGCCCGCGATACCGAATTCTTCGAGCGAAAAATCAAAGAGATCACGGTTATCGGTCTTGAATTCGATCCTTCCGTTTTCCGCAAGAAGATCCTTGAAGCTCTCAAGCATCGTGTGATATGTAAGACGGCGTTTGGCATGGCGTGCCTTAGGCCACGGGTCGCTGAAGTTGAGATAAATGCGATGGAAACAATGCTTTGGGAAAAGCTTTCCGAGGTGGACAGCATCGCAATTCAAGAAGCGCACATTCGGAATTTCGGCATCTCGAATTTTTTCAGCCGCAATGACCATCACGTCGCTGACCTTTTCCACCGCGAAAAACCCAATGTCGGGATATTTTTGTGCCATACCCGTAATAAACGCACCTTTGCCGCAACCGATCTCGATGCAAAAGGTTTGTTTATCGGGAAAAATTTCGGAAAGCGCGAATTCCGAAAGATTTTCTTTGTCAAAGGGCAAAATGAGTTCACCGCAAGCCGCTTTTCTGGCATCGCCGTTTTTTCTTTTTCTGACTCTCATATTTATATTCTCCATTTTTATCTTCATAAATATTTATATATGTATCTTATCATAAAATTACAAGGATTTCAACAGAAAAATAAAAACGCGATTCGTTTTTTGCATAAAACCTCCGAAACGGGACACAATACTTCATGTCAAGCTCTTAACAAAGAAAGGAAGGTTTTTCGTTATGCTCGACAGAATTGCACTTATTCTCGCCATCATCGGCGGTCTCAACTGGGGACTGGTCGGTCTGTTCCAGTTCAATCTGGTAAGCGCCATCTTCAGCGGCAATCTGTATTTCCTGGCCCGTATTATCTACGCGCTGGTAGGGATTGCTGCCGTTTGGTCAAATTCTTTTCTCTTTGAAGACAGAAGAGAGGGTTAATGCCCTCTCTTCTTTGCATTTAGCAACATGTAGTTTCACATGCATCACACTGGTTGCCACCACATCCAAACATGCTTGGATTGCAGAACAACAGTACTAATAATAAAAAGAAGAACAAGAGACTGTCATCCATCCCTTTTCTATCATTACAGAACATATCATTACCTCCTTTTGTCAGGTACTATATGA
>JBGVLA010000050.1:0-2459 GCA_045124015.1 Eubacteriales bacterium
GTTGACGTCAGTTTTATGGTAACCGTTCAACGCGTTACGAAAAACGATCTTATTTTCTTGTTCCATGATTCAAAATGCCTCCATATGAAAATTCCTTTACATTCTATATTAACACACAATTTCCTTTTTTTCAATAAAAAAATGTAATTTTCTTGACATTCCCTCAAAATTATTGCATAATAAAGATGCTGATTATTTATTTTGGAGGCATATATTATGAATCAAAAAGTTGTACTTTTCACAGGAGATAGCATCACAGACTGCAACCGTGCCCGCCCCATCGGAGATGGCTTTGGCAATATGGGAAACAGTTATGTTGCACGCATTTTTGTAGATACTTGGGCAGATTATCCGACACATAACATTCATTATCTCAATTCTGCCATCAGCGGTAATACGACCAAGCAGCTTCTTGACCGCTTTGATAGCGATGTTCTCGCATATCATCCGGACTATGTGTTCATCATGATCGGTGTCAACGACGTATGGCGCCATTTTGACGGCAGTAAATTTTCGACGACCTTGATCGAACCCGAAGAGACCGCTGGCAACATGGAAACGATGATCCAAAAAACACTCGCTACAGGAGCAAAACCGATCATCATCTCTCCGTATTTTCTTGATCGCAATCATGACGATCCGATGAGAAAAATGGTCGATGAGATCAATGTGCTTTATGCAAAGCTTGCAGAAAAATATCACATCGGTTATATCGACGTACAGACTCCCTTTGACGAATATCTTAAAACAGGTTCGAGCTATATTCTTTCCGCTGACCGTGTTCATCCGAATTCCGTTGGCATTTCCCTGCTTTCCCGTGCCATCTACAATCACCCCGACTTCCGCGTGATCTTCCATGATTGACAGAACGTATCTTTCCGAAAAAAATTTGTGGGTCCATTTGAAGGAGACCCCTCTCCCCATCGTCGTTTACGGCATGGGAAACGGCGCCGATAAGATTATCGATGAGCTGACCGCGCGCGATATTTCCGTCTCAGACTTTTTTGCATCGGATGGCTTTGTCCGCGGACACTTTTTTCATGGCAAGCGTGTGCTATCTTTCTCTGAGGTCAAAGAAAAATATGAAAAATTCATCATTCTCGTTGCCTTTGGTTCATCCTTGCCCGATGTGATGAATAGATTTATTTCTCTTGCCGAGACCTATGAATTCTATGCACCCGATGTTCCCGTCTGCGGCGGCGAGCTTTTTGATGCTCCGTTTTATCTCGAGCACGAAGCAGAATTTGAAAAGGTACGCGCACTGCTTGCCGATGATAAATCCCGTTCTGTTTGGGATGATCTGATCGCTTACAAGCTTTCGGGAGACATCTCGCATATTCTCCACGCAGACACCCAAAAGGAAGATGCTCTGCGAGATGTTCTCTCAGGCGGTTATACTGCGTATGTTGACCTTGGCGCATATAACGGAGACACCATTCGTGAATCCTTATCATTTTATCCCACGATCGAAAAGATATGTGCCTTTGAACCCTCGGCAAAAACCTTTGCAAAGCTCGAAGCTTATCTTTCAACCGTTAAATGCATTGAAAAATCCGCATTTCCTCTTTGCGCTTGGAACAAATCCGAGACTCGAATCCTTACCGATGGTGCAGGTAGAAATACGACCATCGGCGGCACGGGCGATACGTCAAAAACAAAAAACGGAGCGAAGATTCGAACCGCAGAATGTGATGCGCTTGACAACCGTGTAAGCTACAAGGGAGAAAAGCTTTTCATCAAATACGATGTAGAGGGAGCAGAGGAAGAAGCACTTCTCGGCTCGATCAAAACGATTCAGAATAACGACACCGAGCTTCTCGTATCTCTGTATCATAAGAGCCGCGACCTTTTTGCGCTTCCGCTCCTTGTTCACGAGATATTGCCAGATCATAAGCTCTATTTACGAAAGCATCCGTATATTCCCGCTTGGGATATCAATCTTTACGTTTGCAAAGCATGAGTGCCGTCTTTTGGGAATCCATCATTGCCTATATTGCCACGAATATCGACGATATTTTTATTTTGATCTTTCTTTATGCAGGCGCGTCCGAGCGCTCGGCTCTCGGCAAGATCATGCTCGGCAAATACATCGGCATTTATGTGATTTTGGGAATCAGCTTTTTAGCTACGCTGGGGCTCAGCTTGATCCCCGAGGAATATATTCATTTCCTTGGTATCATCCCCATCCTCTTGGGCATCAAAGCATATTTTGATGAAAAGAAGCAAGACAGCTCAGATAACGCAGGAAAAGGAGATCGAACTTCTTTCATCCTCAGCGCCGCCATCATCACCATTGCTAACAGCGCTGACAATATCGGCGTATACGTACCGCTTTTCGCAAGATATACCCTGTCGCAGATGCTCGTAACTACGGTCGTTTTTGCTGTCATGACTTTTCTTTGGTGTATCTTGGGGGAAAAGATCGCATCACTCCCCCCGATTCAAAACACCATTCAAAA
>JBGVLA010000051.1:0-7866 GCA_045124015.1 Eubacteriales bacterium
GGGCTCATAACCCGAAGGTCGTATGGTTCAAATCCTGCCTCCGCAACCAAAGAGGACATCTCAAAAGAGATGTCCATTTTTATTTCACGGGATATGATCGCACATTTTGAACGCGATGGAAATGATTGCACAAAATCGTCCCTCCGAAGGTCGTATGGTTCAAATCCTGCCTCCGCAACCAAATTGTGCATCCTAAATAGATGCCACAGCAGAAATCCCAGATGCCGTAAGGTTTCTGGGATTTTTTGTACCCATTTTCACAGTGCAAATTTGGTAGATGCCAATACATAAAATCGCCATGTGGATGGGATCTGAACTATAAATAATTAAGAGTGGCAAAGTTTTTCTGACATTAAATTCAACTAGTATTGTAATTCAATAAGAATTATGTTATAATAAATTTGCTAAAGAAATCAAGACGGAAGGAGCTATTTATGGGAGCTTCATTTGCAAGCATACATGTTTTTGATAACAAGGAAATTCAAACAAGTTATTGTGAATTTCGGTCGTTTTCGGATGGGTGGCAGACTTGCATTAGCGATTTTTCCGACAAAGACTTGGAATACTCTTTACAGGTGGCAAAATTGATTTCCAAACAGACTTCTTCGCCTGTTCTGTATTTTCAAATATTTGATAGTGATTATATCTACTTTGAATTTTTACAAAATGGAAAAATTGTGGCTCGATATTCAGACGATGAATTCTCGACTAATAAAAATCTATATGGGATACCAATGTTGCTTGGATATGGAGATGGATATAAAAAACGTCTGTCCAAAATTTTGAATTGTGATGATGCCGATGAAAAAACAGAATTGTTGGAAGAGTATTTTGGCGTTTGTCTTTTGCCTTTTTCAGAATGTTTTTCTGATTGCACAATGTTAAAAAGAACAAAGGACGATAAATTATATAATGAATTTATCGAAAAAGAAAAAGCTATATCCGGTAAACATGCTTCTATTGCTCTTGAGTTGGTAGCTGAATACAAAGGAAAAATATT
Source organism: Eubacteriales bacterium (assembly GCA_045124015.1). GTDB lineage: Bacteria > Bacillota > Clostridia > Oscillospirales > CAG-272 > QALR01. Next base: position 1,001 of record JBGVLA010000051.1, read on the forward strand.
TTGGGATTACTTTGGTAGTTTCACTCAAAAAGAACATTGCTATTTGTTAGGATATGAAAGTGAAAGAGCTGAATTAACTCCTGTCCGATTTTGTGGCGAACAGCTTGAGGAAATTTCTGAAGAGGAATTCAATCAAAATAGAATATTACTAAAGCGCGAATGTGACTTCTGCAAAATAGAATACGGCACAACTTGCTATGCCATATTCAATGATTCGGTGCCGAAGCAATATGCAAATAAAAAAATGAAATTGCCAAATCATTTATATCCCTTGGGTTTTGACACGAAAAACAGACTTGTTTTAATAGGCAGACAGAAAATATGTATTGCAGACGAGGATGTGAAAATTATTGCTAAAAACTCTATCAAAGGTGAATGCGTGGATATGATAGGGGATTTTGTTTTGACGGCTTCGGGCGACAGTTTTTGCGGTTATGAATATGATCCTAAAGCAACCGTTAGGATTTATCGGATGAACGAAAAACAATCGGCATCTATTTTGTCAACACTTAAAAAACCTCGAAAAGTTCAAAAAACTTGATTTTATTGACTTTTTTGAGGTTGGCATCTATTTTGTCAAGATAACACAACATTGCGAACCGAAAAAGATATCATTTCCCAAAAACGACCTTTGAAGAGGACTTGAACTATATGTCAGAGCAATATTGGGTGGAAAAAGCGATCATGATATGATATAATCAGTTCGATAAATAAGAATTTGTAGGTGAGCATATGAACAGCGTAAATAAAACATTATATATCCCTTTGTATGGAAAATCGTATGTCAGCAAAAGGGGAATATTTCTTGACGATAAAAAAGCGGAAGAAATTTGGGAAGCGGAGGGATTCGCACTCAAAGGAAAATCGAAATCGAAGTGGCTTGCCTACTATATGGGTGCTCGCTCTGCTGTATTTGACGAATGGGTAAAGAAGCAGGCAGCAGATATACAGGATGCCGTGGTCATTCATATTGGATGCGGCATGGACAGCCGAGTTTCGAGAGTAGGAACGATCAATCAAAAGTGGTACGATGTGGATTTTGCTGAAGTGATTGAAGAAAGAAAACGATACTATTCCGAATCTGTCAACTATCAAATGATTGCAGGGGATGTGAGGGACGGCAACTGGCTGACAGGTGTTCCCGAAAAGAAGTGTGCTATTGTTATGATGGAAGGCGTGAGTATGTACTTGACCTCCAAAGAAGTACACGAATTAACAGAAAACCTGTGTGCGCATTTTGAACAGATTGTGTTTTTGATGGACTGCTATACGGTTTTAGCCGCTAAACTGTCCAAGTACAAAAATCCAATAAATGATGTCGGTGTTACTGAGGTTTACGGTATAGATGATCCTGAGTTGTTTCAGCACGGAGAGTTTGTTTATGTCAAGGAACACGTAATGATACCGCAAAAATACATAGATGAGTTGACTGGTATTGAGAAATATATTTTCGCAAAACTATATGCAGGAAGTTTTTCCAAAAAGCTGTATCGATTGTTTGAATATAGAAAAGTCTAGCCGAGATGGGCGAGCAATCGTCAGCGGCAACTCGCCGCTTTTTTATTCATGAAACTTGCAACAACGACAGGGGATGATTCCGCATATCATATTTCTCAGGCAGGACGGGAGCTTCTTTCTGCTTTGCGCTGTGTGGATGCTTGCGGCGCATGGGAAATAAAAAATCTCGTGGTTCATTCGGGGTATCGCCGCGGACTTTCTCCTATACAAACCTTTGAAGAGAACAAGGTGTTTTTCATTCCTCTGTTTTGGATGCACATGAAGCCATCTAAAAATAAAAAAGCCATCGATCTTTGCATAAGTTCGATAAAAACCGGATCATGGTGAATAAGACCTCCTATGGTATAGTTTCGTACTGCCATAGGAGAAATTTTTTTGGAATAAATGAGAAAATTTGAATCATTTTGCCATCTGATTGCGAGTGTATAAATAGAAGGACAACAAAACCGATTGTTACTATGCTATGATAAAACTTCAAAAGTATCCCAGACATTTGAAAGGAGAATGTGTCATGTTCGTTTTTTACTTGACAATGATAGATGAAGAAAACGATCGTATACGTTTCGCGGAAATCTACGAAAGATATGAAGGCGATGTTTTTCGGAGGATACGGCGTTTTCTCAAGAATAGAGAGGATGCGGAGGATGCCATGCAAAACACATGGCTTGTTATTACCAAAAATATAGAGTTTTATCGTGAACTCAGCGATGTATCGATCAAGGCTTATGTTCTTCGTGTTGCAAGGAATCAAGCGATTTCTCTGTATCGCGCAAGAAGAAGGGAGGCTGATATGACTTGTGATATCGATGATTTTACGATTGCGGATGATTCTTCATTGGTGAGCATATGCGACAGAAGCAGTATTTCGGATATCGTGGATTGTATCGATGCACTTGACGAGATTTATAGCGATGTTTTGAATCTTCATTATTTGCATCACCATACGCCAAAGGAGATTGCAAAGCTCTTGAACTTGAATGAGCATACGGTCAGAACACGCATTGCGCGAGGAAGAGAAAAGTTGATTCATTTATTGAGGAGGAGGGGGTTATATGAATAAACATGAGCTGATTGGTCTTGCACGCTTGGAGGAAGCTTTTCGGGAGCATGATAAACTGTATTTGGAAAAATATCCGCCGCTTGAAAATGAGGAGATCGATTTTTCGAAAAAACAGATCCGCTCAAAAAAGAAACGTTTTGGAAAACGTGCCATGATCGCTGTTTTGGTCGCGCTTTTGTTATTTACGGGTATGATAAGCGTTTCTGCGGTAAGGGATTTTGTGGTGGATTTTGCAGTCAATATCTATGAAAGATTTGCGGAACTCGTTTTTGATAAAGATGATATTGCCGGTGCACCGTCTGAGATAGAGATTGTTTATATACCGAATGTATTACCTTTGGGCTATGAAAGGGCAGAGGAACATATTTCCGTAAATGAAGTGAAACAGATTTGGCGCGATGAAAACGATGGCATGATCATATTGACACAATTGCCGATGGATACAAAATCGACGCTGGATACTGAGGACAGTGTTTGGGAAACCTTGTATGTTTCCGATATAAAGGTTTTGATTGTGGAAAAATATGATAAGAGAAGCTTTTTTTGGAATCATTTCGGATATGCGTTTTCTTTGACGGTTTCGAATGATGTTTCACAAGAGGATTGTATCGAAATGATTGCTTCTGTTTGTCAAACAGAAGCCGGATGAAAGGATGTTTGATGATGAAAAAATGGATTAGTATGATCATGACTTTGGTGATGATGCTTGTGCCGTCCGGTACGGCAAATATAGCAGAAGATGAATTGTTTGAATCTACGCAAGATGTTGTACTGCTTAATCAGCATACGTTGCAAACGAATACGAGATTTTCGATCTCAGAGGATGGTATGGCACATATTTATGTCGATTATATGGGATATCGGGATATAACCACGGGAGCCGTCATATCCATCGTGATAGAGAGAGGAAACGAAGATTCCGGATGGGAAACGGTATACGAGAAATGCTATGATGCGAACGGAGAATACGGCTATCAAAGCTTTGAATACGCCTTAAATAGGGACGGTGTATATCGATGCAAGGTCGAATATGCAGTTTCGGGCATCCTTGGAGAAGCGGATATTATCACCTTTGAAGATACGAAGGAATATATCCGGATACCCGAAACAGAGGTAAATACGGAGAAAGATCTTCCTGATTTTTCAGAAACTAAAAATGATATAACATATGAATCTTTGGTTTCTCTCAGTGCGGGTGCCTATACGAAGCATTTGGATCTTGGTTTGTCTCTTGCCTTTATTCATGGAGAGCAAGGATATATTGAAAATGATTTTCTTTTTGGTGAGAGATATATTTCAGGCGACTATTGCGGTATTTATACCTACCAAAAGGGAGAGACGGCTGCATATTTGAATTGTCAGGACGTTGATTGCGATCATGAAGTTTGCAGTGCAAGGACGATGAGCGCTCCTATCTATGTCAACGGAAGACTCTATCAGGTGGAGCGGGGAAATATTGTCTCTTGTGCGCTCGATGGAAGCGATCATCGCATAGAATGGCGCATCGACGGCAATTCGGTTGTGGTCGGAAACGACCCTATGGGGATGCCGATCCATGCAGGCGGATGGAGAAACGTTTTGGCGTATGGACCGTATATTTTTATTACGACCAATGATGAAAAAGGACGCGGACATATTTGGCAATACGATACCTCTACGCGCACGATGATGGATCTGACAGCGCAGACGGGTGTTTTTATTCATTATGAATTTATTTATGACGGATTTCTCTATGGCTATAACGAAGAGAAAACGGATTTCATTCAATGCGATCTGTTTTTGGAGAACGTGAAAGAGGCAAGCGCTGTTGTGAAAAATGTTTTTGAAAAGGATTTTCGTGTGCATCTGACACAAGGCACTTGTTTTGTCGGTGTTTTGTATGAGCCTGATATCAACGGCAAATCGGTAAGTCTCGGTATTATGCGTTTTGATATTGCGACAGGGGAAACATCATTTTTGCCGAATGACATTGTGGGATGCGAAGCGCAGAATGTTATATGTGCGGATACAAATTATTTTTATTTTTTGGATCGGGTACATGACGGTGTGATTTACCGTGTAAAGCAAGATGGACGTGATTGTTGCGTGATTTTTGAAGATGAGACGATGAAAATTGCGCCTTCACAGATGGTGATTTGGGATAGCAAGGTTCTTCTTTACGCGCAACAGGTTGGTACGATCGGCGGTAAAACCAAATGTTATGCAGATGGTTGGTATATTGCCGATCTGGATGAAAACGGAAATGTGGAAGGCCTTGGTTGGCTTGACGCTGTGCAATAAAGAGAAAAAAGCAAGCTTCGGCTTGCTTTTTCTTTTTCTTGGTTGACAGAAAAAACGGAAAATAGTATAATGAAATATATTGATAATATTTTTAGAAAAGAGAGATTTATATGGAACTTCAAAAAATTTTGGAGATGGTTGACCATACTTTGCTTGCGGTTACTGCGACAGAAAAAGATATTTTGTCGCTTTGTGAAGATGCGATCGCGTATGGCACCGCATCGGTCTGTATCCCGCCGTGCTACGTTTCGCTCGCAAAAGCACATACAGAAGGTAAGGTAAAGGTTTGTACCGTGATCGGGTTTCCGAATGGCAATCAGTCAACGGCAGTTAAGGTTTTTGAAACGGAGGATGCCGTTCGAAACGGAGCGGATGAGATCGATATGGTCATCAATCTCGGGTGGCTCAAGGATCGCAGATATTCCGATATTTTGGCGGAGATCAAAACGATCCGCGCGGCTTGCAAAGGAAAAATTTTGAAAGTCATCATTGAGACCTGTCTTTTGACAGAAGAAGAAAAAATTCATATGTGCGGTATTGTTTCCGCTTCCGGTGCAGATTATATTAAGACCAGCACGGGCTTTTCCAAGGGTGGAGCAACGAGAGAGGATATCGCGCTTTTTGCAAAGCACAGAGGTCCTTCGCTCAAGATCAAGGCAGCGGGCGGTATTGCAACGCTGGAGGACGCGGAGGATATGATAACGCTCGGTGCGGAAAGACTTGGCACGAGCCGTATCGTGAAGCTGGTAAAAGAGAATCATTTGATATAAAGTTTAGAAAGGAATTTTTTGATTATGGCAACTCCTCATATTAAAGCAGAAAAAGGCGATTTCGCCAAAACCGTTCTGATGCCGGGTGATCCGCTTCGCGCAAAATTTATTGCAGAAACGTTTTTTGAAAACCCAGTTCTCGTAAACAATGTTCGCGGTATTCAAGGCTATACCGGTACGTACAAGGGTACAAAGGTCTCCGTTATGGCAAGCGGCATGGGGATGCCTTCGATGGCGATCTACAGCTACGAGCTTTTTAAGGAATTTGACGTGGAGAATATCCTCCGCATCGGTACGGCAGGTGCGATCTCCGAAAAGCTCGAGCTGCGCGACGTTGTGGCAGGAATCGGTGCTTGCACCAATTCCAATTTTGCTAACCAATACCGTCTGCCCGGTACGTTCGCACCGACGGCAAGCTATAAGCTTCTCAAAAAGACCGATATGGTTGCCGAAAAGCTCGGCATCGATCTGAAGGTCGGCAATATTCTTTCCGAGGATAATTTCTATCATGAATTTGACGATGTGAACCCGAGCTGGGAAAAGATGGGCGTGCTTGCCGTGGAAATGGAAGCGGCGGCGCTCTATATGAATGCGGCAAGACTTGGTAAAAATGCGCTTGCCATCTGCACGATCTCCGATCACCTTGTGAAAAAACAGTATGCGACCGTTGAAGAAAGACAGACCTCGTTTACGCAGATGATGGAGCTTGCGCTCGGCGTTGCGGTGGAGCTGGATAAAGAATAATGCGATCTATATCAAGATAAAGGGAGGTTTTCATATGCGAATGAGCGATTTGATTGAAAAGAAAAAATGCGGACTTGCACATACAAGGGAAGAAATTGACTTTTTGATTCATGGACTTGTCCGCGAAGCAGAACCGATTCCCGATTATCAGATCTCTGCATGGCTGATGGCGGTCTATTTTCAAGGCATGACAGATGAAGAGATTTTTTATCTTACCGACGCGATGGCACATTCGGGCGATATGACAGATCTTTCCGCGCTTGGGAATATGACGGTCGATAAGCACAGTACGGGCGGTGTCGGAGATAAAACGACACTCATCGTTGCTCCCATCGTAGCTTCTCTCGGTGCTACGGTCGCAAAAATGTCCGGCAGGGGACTTGGGTTTACGGGTGGTACGGTCGATAAGCTCGAAGCGATTCCCGGATTTCGTACAGCACTTTCGCGTGATGCGTTTTTATCGCAGTGTAAGACGCATGGCATCGCGGTCGTAG
>JBGVLA010000052.1:0-3212 GCA_045124015.1 Eubacteriales bacterium
GCCTCCATCTCTTCTCGAATTGCCACGTAATCGTCCGTCAGATCCTCGTGGCTGCTTTTTGTATCTGTGATGCAAAGCGTGTATCCGCTTTGACTGAAATCGTAATCGATCTTTTCGATGATCGGATTTGCAACGTCGGAGAAATCAATTCCTACGAGTCCTCCAAAGGCGGATACCGTCTGGTCGAGAAGTCCGCACTTCTTACCGAAGTAGGTTGTCTCTGCAAACCATCCGATCCTTGCCATTTCGAGTGCGCTGCTCTTTTCCTTATTATAATGCTCGTCGATCACCGTGCATACGAGCATTTCGAAGGCTGCCGAGGAGGAGATACCGCCGCCGCAAATGACGTCTGATGTGCAGTAGGCATCAAAGCCACCGATCTCAATTTCCTTTTCCTTAAATCTTGCAGCGATACCTCTGACGATTGCCGAAGTACCCAGCTCGCCTCGGTGTACGCCGGTGTCTGAAAGATCAATCGTGATCTGCTCAAAGCCCTCCGACTTTAATCGAATGCATCCGTCGTTATGGAAGGATACGATTGCAATGGCATCAAGGTTGACCGCTCCTGCAAGGACGCTTCCCTGCTGGTGATCTGTGTGGTTTCCGCCGATCTCGGTTCTGCCGGGTGCGGAATACAGGTTGATGTCGTTCCTCGTCGGGAATATCTCTGAAAAGCTCTCTACGGCTTTTATGTATCGTTTCGTTTGATACTCCTGAGCCTTTTCGGAGCTTCCGTAAAGCCGCGAGAACGCCTCTTTGTATACTCCTTTATTCAGATTGGACAAGACGCTTTGAATGTTCATACTCATCACCTCTTACAACTTAGAGTCCTCAAACTCTTTCTGTTTTCGTTAATATTATAACAAACTTTTGGAACGATTCCAATTGACACAACAGAACAAATAATGGACAAAACAGTACTGTATGACCTAAAAGCGGTCAATTTAATGCACTTTCTTTCCGGAGCCATCAAAGCCCAACTAATAACCCCTTGATCTCTCCCCGGAAAAAAGTTTCTTCCTTTTAATTATATATAGTCAAATCTCACTTTTTCATCACGTTTTTTCTAAGCAATTCGTTTTCAAAATTTGATCGTCCAAGTTGTCTCGCGCGTAAAAAAGTCGATTTAGAATATATTGGTACGCTTTACTTGTATTATACATCGTTCTTTTTACACTTACAATTAACTCAACAAAACAAAAATGGACAAAACAGTATTTTCTCTTGATTTTTCGATCAATTTGATGTATAATATTGATTGAAGGATGGTTCGCCAGCCTAAAACTCTGACGAGGGAGGTTGTTTTATGTATACAAATTCTGCCTATATAGGCGAGATGCACGAGGACATTGTTGATACCAGTAAGCCGATATTGGTTACCGCTGCCGGATACTTCCGTCTTGAAAAGACACCAGTTTTTGAAACAGTTCGACCGGAACCGCGTGGAGACTACCAGCTTCTCTATATCAGTTCGGGAAAGTTGCATTTGTACGAAGAGGATGGAGAGCGAATCGTTACCAAGGGCAATATGATCCTTTTCCGTCCCGGATACCCTCAATTCTATAACATCTATCTTGAGGATAAGCCGGAGACCTATTGGGTCCACTTTACGGGCTCCGACGTTGATACCCTTCTTGACTATTACGAAATGCCCAAGGATGAAAAAGTGTTCTTCACGGGCACGTCTCCCGACTACCAATGGCTATATAAGCAGATGATCCAGGAGCTTCAGCTCTGCCGTGTCAACTACGAGGATCTGCTCAACATGAATCTACGTCACATCTTCCTGATCATCAACCGCTTTTTGAAGGAAGGTACCGAGCTTGACTCGGATGCTTTGAACGAGGTTGAACGCGCAACGCATTACTTCAATGAAAACTACAATCAAAATATATGCATCAAGGATTACGCTGCTGACCGCCACATGAGCGACTGCTGGTTCAACAGAACCTTCAAAAAGGTCACCAAGGTAACGCCGATCCAATACATTATCTCACTTCGTATCACAAGTGCGATCAACCTTCTTGAAAATACCGATCATAACATCAAGCAGATCGCAAGTATGGTTGGCTACGACGACGAATACTATTTCAGCCGACTTTTCAAAAAGAACACAGGACTTTCCCCGACCGAGTACCGAAAGAAACTAAAATAAATAAAACCGGAGCTGTTCACATTAAGCAGCTCCGCTTTTTTGCTTACAATATTATTTTATATATATTACAACGACCTACAAAGCATCCAAAATAAATTTTGTGCATTAAATCGTACACTTTTCGCATAATCAGTATTGTTTTATCCATTTTTTGTTTTATTACGTCTATTCCGTTTTTTCTTAATTTGTGGTATACTTTTACCAGAATAAAACTTATCACACGGTGAAATCCGACGAAAGGTGGAAAATGCTATGAAGACGATTGGTGTACTTACAAGCGGCGGAGACGCCCCCGGAATGAACGCTGCCGTCCGCTCCATTGTCCGCAGTGCGGAAGCTATGGGGATCAAAGTAAAGGGCGTTATGAGAGGTTATAACGGATTGATTGAAAATCATTTCGTGGACCTGGATATCAGATCGGTATCCGATATTATCCAGCGCGGAGGAACTGCGCTTTACACAGCACGCTGTCCGAAATTCAAAACCGAGGAAGGTATCAACGAGGCAATTAAGAACTGCAAGGAAAGCGGCATCGAAGGTCTTATCGTTATCGGCGGTGACGGCTCCTTCCGTGGTGCAAGAGATCTTTCCCGTCACGGTATTCCCTGCGTTGGTATTCCTGCAACGATTGATAATGATATTTCTTCAACCGACTACACAATCGGCTTTGATACCGCAATGAACACGGTTGTGGAGCTTGTTGATAAGCTCCGTGATACCGCCTGCTCTCACGACCGCTGCAGTGTCGTTGAGGTTATGGGACACGGTGCCGGAGATCTTGCTCTTCAATGCGGTCTTGCCGTTGGAGCAACCTCTGTTATCGTTCCCGAAAAAACATACGATCCCGAAGCAGTTATCACAAAGATCCGTGAAACTCAGAAAAGAGGAAGAAACCACTTCATTATCGTTGTTTCCGAGGGACTTTGCGACGTCAGAGAGCTTGCAAAGCAGATTGAGGATGCTACGGGAATCGAGAGCCGCGCGACCATTCTCGGTCACATCCAAAGAGGTGGAAGCCCTACTCTGCGCGACAGAGTCATTGCATCCAAAATGGGTT
>JBGVLA010000053.1:0-5095 GCA_045124015.1 Eubacteriales bacterium
CATTGGATATACAAGCAAGAACAGCGGAAAAATTACTGAAAAAGCCATGCTCAACCACATATGTTCCGGCATCAGAGGTGATCGTAACAAGCGACCCATTCACAGGATCAAATGACAAGAGAAAAACAGAAACGATCAAGATAAAGAAATAAAGTGTAATAAACGCGAAAACATCACTGATCGTTTTTTCCTCTAAGGTTTTCCCTTCGAATTTGGTTTTGGGAACATAACGAGGATGGATCAGTTTACGGACATTGGTGCGAGCGCCCTTAAACGCGATAACAATACGAGAAATCTTAATGCCACCTGCGGTAGAACCCGCCATAGCTCCCATAAACATCAACACAATCAAAGTCGAGGTTGCAACTGTCGGCCAAACATGATAATCTGTGGTCGTAAAACCGGCAGTCGTTATGATCGAAGCGACCTGGAAAAACGAGTGTCGGAAGGCTTCTTCCGTTGTATAGGACTGCGGAAAGGATTCGACCCTTGCAACCAAGCTGCCAAAAATAAAAAGTATTGCCGCCGCAACGATCAAAAAATAGCTTTTGAATTCCTCACTGCGTAGCACCGTACGAATTTTTCCGATCAACAAAAGATAATAAAGTCCGAAATTACATCCGAAAAGGATCAAAAAAATCGCCATAACATATTGCGAAAAAGGATGGAAAAGCTCCATACTGCCCGGAATAAATCCAAAGCCGCCTGTACCTGCACATCCAAACGTAGCTAATAAACTGAAAAAGAATTGATCGTTTTCATAACCGGGAATCGGTTTATCGAGCATCAAAACGATGACCTCAAGGACCGTCATACCCAAATAGATCATATAAAGGATTCTTGTCGTTACCTTCATCTTGGAAACAAGCTTACCCACCTGAGGCCCCGGGCTTTCCGCTCGCAGAAGATGCATCGCAGAACCGTCATCGCTTTCCGGAATAAAAATCAAAACAAATACGAGAATCCCCATACCGCCGATCCAATGAGAAAGGCTTCTCCAAAAAAGAGACGAACGGGAGATCACCGAAATATCACCGATGATGCTCGCACCGGTCGTTGTAAATCCGGATGTGATCTCAAAAAACGCATCTATAAAATTCGGGATATCACCGTTGATCACAAACGGCAATGCCCCAAAAAGAGGAAGAATGATCCAAACCATCGCCGTCAATGCGAAACCTTCCTTTTGATAAAGAATGTTTCTCTCGGGCTTCAGCATCTGCAATAGGAAACCGGGCAAAATCAGAATCACGATCGGAATCAGAAACGCAAAAATATGCATCAAGGATTCTCGATAGATCAAGCTGACGGCAAGAGGTGCTAACATCAGTACACCTTCAAGAATCATGATCTTTCCTATAATTTTAGCCAAATTCTTATAATTCATATGTCTTCCCTGCGCTTATTCCAAAATATCTGTCAAGTCATCAAAGTTCTTATGTGTTGTTACGACGATGACATTATCACCCTGCTTGATGCAAGAATGACCGTTCGGAATTATGATCTCATTTTTTCGAATGATACAAGCCACTAAGCAATTCTCCTTGATCTTCAACTCCTTCAAAGGCTTGTCATATATTTTTGCAGGTTTCTTAGCAAAAAACTCCAATGCTTCAACTTGGCTTTCTACCACACGGTAAAGCGTCAAAACATTACTGCCTCTCTTATTGGCAAGCGCACGAACATAACTGATGATTCGATTCGCCACAATATGTTTTGGGGAAACATGATTTTGAATACCAAGCTCGCGAAGCATTCCGCCAAGATCATCACTCTTGATCTGTGTAATGGTCTTTTTGACCTTCATTTTATTGGCAAACATGGAAATGACCATATTTTCCTCATCAATATTGGTAAGCGCAACAAAAGCATCCATACCCTCGAGCCCTTCTTCCAAAAGAAGCGAATGTTGTGCTCCGTTGCCGTGAATAACCGTAACACGAGGCAGCAATTCGGCAAGCTCTTCTGCGTTCGCACGGTTGCTTTCAATCAATTTAATATTGTATTTCTTTTTCGAAAGCTCGTCCGCCAAATAAAAACCTACCTTATTTCCTCCAACGATCATGATATTTTTGAGCGGGGATTTCACGAGATTGATCTCTGCCAAAAAGTCGCGCAAGGTATTTGCATTTGAAGTAAAATGAATACGATCTCCCTGTTGGATCATAAAATTACCGGACGGAATGATGACGGAATCTCCTCTTTGTACGGCGCAGAAAAGAACCTTGGAGTTGAGCTTTTTACCCAAAGAGATCAACGTTTCTCCAATCAAAGCACAACCCTTCTCAACAACGATCTCCACAAGAGAAACTCTTCCTTTGGCGAAATGCTCGATTTTAGCAATGGAAGGTAAGCTGATGAGATAAAACATTTCCGTCGCCGTATCCTTTTCCGGATTGACGATCATAGAAATACCCAGCTCGTCCTTCATATCCATGATCTGCTGTCTGTATTCGGGATTTCGAACACGAGCGATCGTGTTTTTAACACCGATCTTTTTTGCCACAAGACAAGCAAAAACGTTCAGCTCATCGCTGCCTGTCAGCGCCATTGCCAGATCCGCATCGGGCATTCCTGCCTCCATCTGAATATCCATACACGCGCCATTTCCAACAACGCCGAAAGCATCATACTGTTCAATGAGACTTTCTATCCTGTCTTTATCCTCATCAATAATAGTAATGGTATGTCCTTCTCCGGAAAGACTTTTCAGAATGGTTTTTCCAATGGTGCCAAGTCCGATAATTACGATTTTCATAATGACTATCTCCGCGCACAAGCAAATGCAATTTCATTTCCATTTTTTTCAACAATATTATGAATATATTATAACAAACTCCCATAAAAAATTCAAGAGATTCTTTCCAAAACATCCGACCAAACGAAAACTGACATCACTTAAAAAGTGATGTCAGCGATTCTTACTGATGCATTTTTTTCTTTCTCAAAATTTCAAGAATCACATCGGGGTTGTTGCAGGTGATAAGCTCCGCGCCAAAACCGATAGCCTCCTCCACCGTTTTCTCATCACGAACCGATGCGCCGACCCACGGACGAACGCCCCGCTCTCTGAGCCAATCAAAATACTTCATCTTCGGAACGGTGGAACACATACAAGCGCAATATGCATAGGAATACGGATCGATTTCGTATTCCCCAAGCACCTCATGCGGGAAATAGACATGATGCTTGTATCGATTCCCGTATTTTTTCTGCACATAATCATGCAGTTTTCCGCTGAATGAATTGAATACGAATCTATCCTCATAACCATAATCATGAATGATCTGCAAAACGCGGTCGCAAACCTCATGGGCAATCTCCTCGCGCCCTGCAGTCGGATATTCTTTCAGCTCGATATCCAATGTCATCGTCGGATGATCCTTGATAAGCTCCATGAGTTCAAGGAATGTAGGGATCTTTGCACCCGCAAATTTTGCATCCTTTTTAATGCCTGCATCAAGCGCTTTCAATTCAGACAGCGTCATCTCCGAAACCTTACCCGTACCGTTCGTCGTTCTGTCTACGGTTTCATCATGAATCAAAACGAGTTCGCCGTCCTTTGTGATACGGACATCCGTTTCAATCTGATCCACACCGATCTCTACGGCTGCACGAAATGCCTCCATCGTATTCTCGGGATAAACAGAGCACCAACCTCTGTGCGCTGCCACATATATGTTTTTAGCACTTTGTGTCCAGTAATTCATCTTTGACCCTCCAATATTTTTCGATCGTATTTGATTTAGCAATCCTATTTTGTACCATGCACGAAAATCATCAATCTGCATACAATTATATCACACATCATCACGAAAGTCAATAACTGCGAATTCTTCCTTTCCTTTCCGTCAATACTATTCTTGTTTGATCCATCTCATTGATTTTTATGACGAAAGGTATCATTTTGAAATATGAAAGTCAAATCTATCGCTTCTAAAAATACCAAACATAGCATACAAGCTTTGTTCCTCTCAGGTATGCTCATTTCCTTTTTGGGATGGGTCTGGGAAATGGCTTGTGCTGCTCTGATTTTGCAAAATCCCAATGATCGTGGTTTTTTGATTCTGCCGTTTTGCCCGATCTACGGATTTTCTGTGATCACCATTTATCTCTTCTTCCGCACACCCAAAGATATGCGCCTGATGGGAAAAGATATTTTTAAGTTCCACCCCATTCCGCGCTACATCTTGTATTTTCTTCTTGCAGGGTTCTTTGCCACTCTCTTTGAATTTCTGACAGGTTTTTTCTTTGATCATTTTTTCGATGTTCGACTTTGGAATTATAAAGATTTTTTCGGCAGCATCTTCGGTTATGTTGCGCTTTTTCCTGCGCTCGGCTGGGGAATCGCCATCACGGTCTTCATGAGACTTGTTTTTCACCCATTGTATCACTTTGTGAAAGAATGCTCGCACAAAACTTTGAACGTATTTTTCTGGCTGTTTTTCATCCCCTTGCTTGCGGACACCATATTTAATTTTTCATATCTTTTCATTACAGGGAAATGGTTTAATTTTAACCATTGGTTTTCATAAAGCAAAGAAATCGACCGAGAGATCGGTCGATTTCTATATATTAAAATTTTCTTTTCGCCAAGGAACATTTTGTGATAAGAAACGCCTCAAGCTCTGTTTCTGTGCCTTTCGTCAAAGTGTTACGTGCAACTACATAAACGACATTCTTTTCAAGCCAAAGAAGATAGCACAGCTTTGTCTTTTTCATTTTACGGATACGCAAATAATCATAATGCATATGTGCGCCCGTTTTGGTATTATATTGTTCGATTCCGTTTTCCGTAAAACAATGGATCATTCGAGTTTCACCGCCGTTTGCAATGAGCATCGTTTCATATTGACGCTTAGCGGTTGCATAGGGCGACCAAAAAAGCACCAAGGCATACACGACTACGACCGCAAATGCTACGACCGTAACCAAAAAATCCAAGTACATTGTTATGAGATTCCAAACGAAAATGACAGAAAAAAGAATCAGAATACAAAGAAAAACGGTTTTTCTTCCCGTCCATGCCTTTTGCAGATCAAAAAACATTTCGTGGGTCATCGAGCCTTCTGCCACAAAAGTAGCGTTTTCTTTT
>JBGVLA010000054.1:0-2311 GCA_045124015.1 Eubacteriales bacterium
TATTTGGATGAGAACAACCGATTCTATAACGAAAGTATCGGCGATTATTATCTTGAAAAAGCCGCCAAGGCAGGTCACAGCGTAGCGCAGTACCGTATGGGCAAGATGTTTTATTACGGCATCATATACCGCGAGGACGAATACGAAGCTCAAAAGTGGCTGTCGGAGTCGGTAGGCAACGGCAACAAATATGCCGACGCTCTCCTCGGTAAGCTCTATGTTGAGAGCGATCTGTTCGGAGAATTTCGTAACGAAGGTTTCAGCCATCTATTCAATGCCGAGCGTAACGGTAGCGAGTTTGCCGCCTATACGCTCGGTAAATATTATATGGAGGGCAAGGTCATCAAGAAGGATATTGCCAAAGCCATAGAGCATTTAGAGATTGCGTCGGCACGCGGAAATATGTATGCAGACTACCGCTTGGCTCAGATCTATCTCTTTGAAGCGGATCTGTTCGATATAGAAAAGGCTCTTGAACATCTCAATCGCTCGGCACACGCGGGTAATGAATCTGCCGCCTTGGCGCTGACGCGAATGGCGAACAATCAGTTCCTTGCCGTCGCAACCAATGTCCTTGACCTTGTCGGCAGCCTTGCAAGCATCGAGAGCTACCGTCAGCCGCAGGATTGCACCACGATGCCCATTAGCAGAAAGGAGCGTAAGAAGCATGAATGGGAACAAAGTATGTAAGCACGCAGGGCGTACCGAAACGGTGTGCCCATTTACAATCTTGGTATATTTTTCTCTCGGAAGGAGGAAAATATATTTGAAAAATTTTGAAAGAACGAGGTAATTGAATGGGGAAAGTTTTAACCGATGAAGAACGCGAAAAGCGTATGGCAGAGGATATTTGGCTGAATTATTTCAACCGCTATCTGTTTGAACACGGCACGATTTCCGAAAAGGAATATAAGAGAATGACCGAAAAGATCGCCATAAGAAAAGCAAAACGATCTCCCGAAAGGGATGCAAGGTGAGCGTACTCACCTCGGAAGATACCGCAAGGTTCTTCCGATACATAAATGCCAAAGAAAGTTTTTGGCAATTTTCGATTTGGGTATTGCATTATGAGGTCGAATGTGATATAATAAAGTCGATAGATAATGATATAACGAACTTTAAGAAAGGATGATAGTATGGATATATTAAATATCAGAACATTATTGCGAACAAAATCGATATACGATATTCCTCTGCGAGTAACATTTTATGCCCGTGTATCCTCGGATACCGAAGAACAGATAAATTCGCTCGATAACCAAATATCGTATTACGAAGAATTCATACAGAAAAATGAAAAATGGACTTACGTGCCCGGCTACGTTGACGAAGGACTTTCGGGTATCTCCACGAAGAAAAGAAAACATTTCAACGAAATGATTGCAGATGCAAAAGAAGGAATGTTCGACCTCATCATCACCAAGGAGATCTCCCGATTCGCCCGTAACACTCTCGACTCACTGCAATACACAAGAGAGCTTCTGAATATGGGCGTCGGCGTATTCTTCCAAAACGATAACATCAATACCCTCGATGAGGATGCGGAGCTTCGCCTTACAATCATGTCCTCGATTGCACAGGACGAGCTTCGCAAGTTGTCCTCGCGTGTAAAATTCGGACATCAGCAAGCCATCAAATCAAGCGTTGTACTTGGCAACAGCCGAATCTTCGGTTACAAGAAAGAGGATAAGCGCCTTGTCATCGACGAGAGCCAAGCACCGATGGTACGTGATCTGTTCCGTCTGTACGCCACGGGCGAATACAGTATGAAGCAGCTTGAAAAGATTTTCTACGATCAGGGCTACCGCAATTACAACGGCAACAAAATTGCTCACACCACAATGTCGGGCATCATATCTAACCCCAAATACAAGGGATATTACGTTGGCAATAAGGTGCGTATCGTGGATATGTTCACCAAGAAGCAGAAATTCCTACCGCCCGAAGAATGGGTAATGTTCAAGGATGAAACAGGTGAGATCGTTCCTGCCATCGTATCAGAAGAAATATGGGATAAAGCTAACGAGGTGTTGGCTCGCAGAAGCGAGGACGTAAAGAACCGCCAAGGCATCTGCAACCACGCAAATCTGCTGACCGGCAAATTGTATTGCGCCCATTGCGGCACCGCATACTACCGCCGTGAATCCAAGAGCAAGGACGGCAAGGTTAACTCCAAATGGGTGTGCTCCAATAAAATCAACAACGGTGCGGATGCTTGCCCGTCCTTCCCGATATACGAGGACGAGGTCAAGCCCATTTTGTTCGAGGTATTCAGCGAAACGAGAGTGGATGTGGAAGCACTCCTTGCAAG
>JBGVLA010000055.1:0-2200 GCA_045124015.1 Eubacteriales bacterium
CGTGCATCAATTCTTTAATCATTTATTCTCTCCAATATAATCGCCAAGTCGCTCCATAGGCTCACAGCCATCGATTTCTTCCACGGTTACAGTATCCCAAATTTCAACAAGAGATTTTCCGTCAAACACCTTGGCATTTGAAAATTCTTCAAATGTGGGATAATCGAATGCATTTTTGCCATCTGCGGTAAGCCCGAACCAGTAAATGTCATCGCCAGTCTCTCTGTCCGGCATTTCGCCCATCCAACAACGATTGTATTTTTTACTGCCTTTTATTGAAAATAATATTTCAACACAATACTGTCCTTGCGTTTTATTCATCATTAATTGTTTGATTTGATCGAATATTATCATGTTGTTTCTCCTTTATAACGTCGATTTTCAATGACGGAGATGAGTGCGTGAATATGTTCTTTAATTATTTTTGACATCACACATTTTGTGTTCGCACGTTTCGCAAGCCTTTAATGCCATAGATTTATCAATCTCAATATCGGACAAGGCGTAGGGCAATATGTAGCCATTTGATATCATTTGAATATCATAACAAAGTCCTTCATCAATATTCCGCCCCAAATAGGAACATGATAGCCTATTCTCCGGATGCGCTTTCGCTAACGCTTTTTCTATCGCTTCTGAGACAAACTCCGCAGTTCCTTCACCACACTTATCGATATTCTTCTTGAATCGCTCGTCGGCAACATACATTTGCCCAAGCCCTGCAAGGATCTCGTCGGTGCAGGTGTAGTAATTGGCGGTGATGTGCGCCTGAAGCTTGATTACAAGCGCCTGCGCCTCGGCAGAATCGGCACTTGCGCCTCCATCCTTACACGCGGCAACCTCGGCAAAGATCGTCATCAAGCCATCGTTTGCCTCTGCCCATTTCTCTTTTGTGTAGTTCTTTGTTTTTTGCTCGTGCTCGCGGTAGGCATCGGTTGCGCCCCAACGGGAGCGAGCTTCGGTTTTGTAGTTTGTCATTTGTATACCTCACAAATCTTTGCAAGTATTTCTTCATCCGCCGGGCAGAAGTCATAATTCGGTATTTCGCTCGGTGTGATCCAACTTATAGCGTTGTGTTCAAGTTTCTGCGGTTCTCCCTCAACAATGGTAGCGTTGAACAATGTCAGATGCACCGTCAGATCGGGGTATTCATGCACAACATCCATAAATATATCGCCAACAGATAGCGTCACTGCAAGCTCTTCCTGACACTCACGGATGAGAGCTTGTTCTTTTGTTTCTCCCGGCTCGACTTTACCGCCGACAAACTCCCAAAGGAGCGCTCTCGCCTTGTGCGCCGGGCGTTGGCATATCATGAATTTATCGCCCTGCCATATGAGGGCGGCTACCACCTCGGTTATTTTCATATTTCTTCAATTCCTAAACTCTTTAAATATTGATAAGTTCCATCGTAGAACTTAGGCAAGCGAGTGCTATCCTCCCAAAATCCGCTTGGATTCTTATTGGGATTACCAGATGGAACACAAATCACCATACCTGCCCTTGCTCTTGTGAGAAGAACTCGATAAGCATTGAGCATATATTTGATCTGCTCTTGCTTGTTCTCTGTATCGGGTATTTTTTCGTTCCACGCTGTTTTGCCATTAAACGTGTAATAACGCCATTTGCCGTTATCGTATCTCATATCGGCATCCCACAGCAAACATGTATAGTCGAGCTCCAATCCCTGTACCTGAATTTCCGTAGCTGCATCTTCAAGATAGTTGGAAGCTCTTGTATCAATTTTATCTTCAAGGAACCAATGAACTGCATTCATATCACCTGAGGGGAGAATGTGTATTCCCAAAGGTTTGAATCGTGCAGCCTCTTTGGTTACGAGTACGCCTGTACGTTCTGTCCCTCTAACTTTACTATGAAGCCATCTCTTAGCGATTTCCATATCTCGTGTCAAGACAATGGGATACCTGTCCTTTATTTCATTATATAATTCTGCTGCATCGGGATTAAAGGTAAGCAGCGAATGAACAAATGCAGAGAGCTTTTCTGCTCTGAAAGAGCGCAGAGAAACGCCAAGATGTAAGTTTTCCGAATACGTAACGTTTTCATTTTTTGCCAACAGTTCGTTAACCTTACCTTCGGCATATTCCGGCTCTGTAAGCTTCGGAGAAATATATACTTTCCAATGTGAGAACTTGTCATTCAGTGCATGGATCCACTCTGAAATTCCCGCTTCACCGGT
>JBGVLA010000056.1:0-8639 GCA_045124015.1 Eubacteriales bacterium
AACGGATTGGCGCGATACGTCAAGAATCTCCGCAAGGTCGCCTTGGGATAAATTTTTCGCGGTGCGTAAGGTATAGATTTTTTCATGCAGCTTCATCGGGAACGCTCACTTTCTTTTTTCGATGGGTACGGATAAGGGAAACGGTTAAAACAAGCAATGCGGTAAATGCAGATACGAAAAGAATGACATACACATCATAAAACCAAGTTTCAATTTTGACCCATGCTTGATGCAATTCAGCGCTATACATGGGAGGCGCTCCTGCCGAGACCTCGTCGGGATTCAAAATCCACATTTTCTTTTGCGCCGTTTCGATAAGCGACAAGATCGTTTCCATGATCGGGGAAATCACCAACAAAATGCCCCAGCCAACGCCAAACATCACGGCTTTTTTGCGCGTCGGGTGCAACGTAACCTGCCGAAAGCTCCAAACGGTCAAGGCAAGCAGAATAACAAAGCCGACCACATAGAGCCATGCGGGACCAAAATGCTTCCAAAACTGCCCGCGTTCGATGTAATAACCATACCAACGGAAGCGGAAGGCTTCAAACAAGGAAAGTGTGAAAAACTGTCCCAATGTGAAAAACGAGACCCAAAGACACCAAAGCCATGCTCTTTTTCTGCAAACAAGACACAAAACGCCCATAATCGTTAAAATCGCAGGTGTGGTATAGGAAAACCGTAGCAAGAGCATAAAAAACGCGCAGAAAAACAACAAAATACCGACGAATTTCCGCATAGGGAGTGCTTCTTTGACTACAACGATCTGCGGCGCGGTTTCTGTTTTCGTTTCAGAATCTGTCAATTCCTCTTTCGTTTTTTTCACGATATCCTCGCAAACAAGCTCATCGATACTGACACCGAAAATTTCTTTCATTTTGATCAGTTTATCGAGATCGGGAATCGATGCTCCCGTTTCCCATTTGGAAACGGATTGACGCGATACGTCGAGCATCTCCGCAAGGTCGCCTTGGGATAAATTTTTCGCGGTGCGTAAGGTATAGATCTTTTCGTATAATTTCATGCCTCTGCCTCCTCTTTTTGCAGGTTTTCTCTCGGGATATAATGGATATTATAATAATTGTAATACCGTTTTTCCCGTTCCTTGCCGTATGTATGCCAATACTCTATCCACACATTGCTCTCTCCAGACAACTGCGGCAGTTGTTGCACTACGTAATGCGACAGATAGATTTGCAGGCTTTCCAAATCGCCCTTGGGCAATTCCAGCTCTAAATACAGAATATTATCTTTTGTTATCTTCTCATAAATATGGTCATCTCCCACAAGCTTATACCGTATGACCATGACCGCATCCTCCGTCAGATACGTCGTATCCTGCGAAAACCGAAGAGATATCCTATCCTTTTGACGAGAGGTCGGGATCTCCAAAAAATCGACCCACGCTTCCAAATAATACACACCGTCGCCGTGTCTTCCGCTCGGGTCTTCGCATCTCGTCGCGGCATGGGTAAGCCTTACCATATCGCCCTCTCCATAATACTCCGCATAGGTCTTATCGGCGGTTTTATTCTGCTCGTTCGGAAACGTCGTGCGGTAATCGGCAAAGCATGCCTCTCTCGAAAGATACACGACCTCTCCGTTTTCATATCGGGCATAATCGTCAAACAACGTAGCCATATGATCCGTACGAAATGAATAGAATGTTTTGACCGATGATGCAACCACGGTGAAGATCAAAACGGCACAGAGCACGACCAGCAAAACAAAATACAAATAAGAAGAACGAAATCGTTTCATCAATCTTACTCCTTTCTTTTTCCTATGGCAATTATAGCATGAGCACCTCAAAAAAATCAACCAATCCGACTTGGAAATGTTAGCAACTGACGGTTGACAAGTGCATTTTCCATATTTTTTTGCATCGTATTGATTCATTATTTTGTTTGCGAAATTCCCGATTGCCATTGACTAATCAAAAAGAATATGGTAGAATAAACGCGAAAAAGGACTTGGAGGTTCTATCATGAAAAATCATTATGAACGCATCAAACAATATCTTTTTGGTTCGATCGAACGGTATTTGAACATCGACGATCTGATGAACGACGCAGAGCGCTTGCCGATCTTCCTTGCAACGGGTTCTTCCGACCAGGGTCTTACGGATGGCTCCACCTTTGCTTCCTATATGTCGCATTTTATCCTTGCGTATTATATGGAAGGCTCTCCGCGCTACCGCGACCCCGTTCTTTTGGAAAAAGCGTATCAGGGGCTTTGCCATTATGAATCCTATATTCACGAGGACGGCTCGGATGACCTTCTTAGCACAAACTTCCACGACCCCGCTCAAACGGGCTTCCACGTTCACGCCATCTATCCCGCAACGGAGCTGATCGCGCGTTTTTCCAAGCATACTCCCGAGGAGGACAGGCTTTTTGAAAAGATCAAAGAGGTCCTCAAAAAGAGCGGTCATGCCATGGCGACGCTCGGCTTCCATACACCCAATCATCGTTGGGTCATTTCCAGCGGTCTTGCGATCGCTTACCGCTATACGGGCGAAAAGGAATTTCTCGACGCCATCGAGGGCTTTCTCATGGAGGGCATCGACTGCGATGAAAACGGCGAATATACCGAACGCTCCACAGGCTCCTACAATAACATTTGCAACTATTCCTTCATGATCATGGGATATTTCCTTGACCGAGAAGAATTTTTTGAATATCCGCGCAGAAATCTGAACTTGATGTATAAATTCATCGAACCCGATTACACGGTCAACACGCTCAATTCCACCCGTTGGGATAACGGCGGCGAGCATACCATTGCGCCCTACTATCCATATTATCTCCTGCTTGCGCTCATCGATAAAAATCCCGAATTTGCTTATATGGCAGATGCGCTTCATGACAAATACGGCAATTCCGTCTTTGACTTCCGTACGCCCTTCGTGCTGACCCTGCTGACGCTCCACCCCGAGCTTGTGGCAAGATTCGATGAAATCACACCGAAAGCACCTGACAAGGATCAGACCTGCTTCCTTCCGAACAGCCGCATCGCCAGAATCTATAAGCCCGAAAAAAACCTGACGATGACCTGTCTTGCTTCGCGTTCGCCCGTCTTTTTCCAGATGAATTACGGCGCGTCGATGCTGCAAGTCCGTTTTGCAGGCTCCTTCTTCGGCGATCCTCATTCCCAATTCCGCGCGCGCTCCATTACGCCCACGGAAGACGGATTCAAGCTCGTTTGCGATGAAAATGCGGGCTACCGTTCGCAATTTGACGAAAAGCCCGAGACCTCTAACTGGCGAAAGATGGATCACTCCAAGCGTCAGATCATCAACGTACAGAACTTCCATACGGAGATCACCATTCACCTCCTCGATGACGGCGCGACGCTCGATATCGAGACCTGCGGCTGTGAACGTATCCCCACAAAGCTCGAGATTTCGATGCAACCGGGTGGTAAGCTCTTTACCGAAAGCATCATGATGCAACCCAAGGCAGGCGATTATCTCTTTTTGAGAAACGGCAACGCGCAGTATTTTGTGGACGGCGTTCGTTATTTTGAGATCGAGGGCGGCTTCGGTGAGCATTGGAACGCTGAGCATATGCGCGGCGCGTTCCCCGTCAACCCCAAGAAATTTACCGTTGCCTTGACGACGAGCACCCCCCAAAAATCCTCCGTTACCATTCGCGCAAAAACGCTCATAAAATAAAACATAACAAAAAGGACGAGATTGTTTCTCGTCCTTTTTTCATCCCCCACAAGGGAGGGCTTTAACGCTGATAATATCCGCAAGCACCTGAGCCGACCGTTGCAAAATGGAGGGCTTTCTCTTTTTCGGCTTCCAAATTGGGATTCTGCTCCGTTGGAATACCGTGGGCTTTCATTTCCGCGATCATCTCTTCCACGTCCCGCGGCGTCATTTCGCGGTAAATACCAATGCTGAGATTCATAAACTGATAGGAATGTCCGGTTTCATGCTTATCGTATGAAATGGCAAGCTCTGAACCGAAATAATAATGTCGTTCTCCAATCGACATCGCAAATCCGAGCAAACGCTCTACTTCTTTTTTGTCATGCTTCAGCATATCATATCGCACATTTTTTGTCAATATGCAAATACGTGAGAACCGAGAAAGGTTTTTGTCGAATTTGTCCAAAAAAAGCATAAAAATTCTACCTATCCAAACAACGATTTTCACAAGAAAACTATAGAAATTTTTCATAAAATGTTGTATAATATCTCTTAGAGAAAAAATATACGGTCATGTGAAGCCGTTCCACTATATAAAATACAAGGAGGTTTTTCAAATCTTATGAAAAAGAAACTCACAACAGTCGCTTTCACCGAATCCAAAGAACAAGCGGATAAGTTGGATGCGTTGATTGCCGAATACAAAAATGTTGAGGGCAATCTGATGCCCGTTTTGCAGGGCGCACAGGATATCTACGGATATCTCCCGCTTGAGGTTCAGAAAAAGATCGCGCTTGGACTCGACGTTTCCGTTTCCGAGGTCTACGGCGTTGCTTCTTTCTATTCCCAGTTCTCATTCAATCCCAAGGGTAAGGTTTCGATCGCAGTATGTCTCGGCACCGCGTGCTACGTAAAGGGTTCCGGTAAGCTCCACGAAAAATGCATGGAGATCACAGGCATTGGCGCGGGTGATATCTCTCCCGACGGCAGATTCTCTTATGATGCGACACGTTGTATCGGTGCTTGCGGTCTCGCTCCCGTTATGACAGTCAACGGCGACGTTTACGGCAGAATCACCCCCGCTGATGTTGACGGCATCATCGCAAAGTATCTCTGATACAATTACGACGAAAGGAATGTAAAAAGTTATGTTTACTATAGAACAACTGAACGCTATCAGAGCGGAAAACGCCCCTAAAGTCGAAATGCGTCATGGACACGGTCATTTCGTGGATGCGGGCGACGGCATCCGCAAAAACGTCCTCATCTGCGGCGGTACAGGCTGTACCTCCTCGGGTTCCATGGACATTCGCGACGCACTCGTAACCGAGCTCAAGATCGCAGGTATCGAAGACGAGATCAAAGTCGTTACCACAGGCTGCTTCGGTCTTTGCGCACTCGGTCCGATCATGATCGTTTACCCCGAAGGTACATTTTACAGCAAAGTAACAGCAGAAGATATGCACGAGATCGTAACAGAGCATCTCGTTGGCGGCAACCCCGTTCGTCATCTTCTTTATAAAGAAACCGTCAAAGGCGACGAGATCCTCGCGCTTGACCAGACACCCTTCTATGCAAAGCAGAAGCGCGTTGCACTCCGCAACTGCGGCGTTATCGACCCCGAATGTATCAACGAATACATAGCAGTCGACGGCTATCAGGCTCTCGCAAAGGTCCTCACCGAAATGACACCCGACGACGTTATCCAGACCATTCTCGACTCCGGCATCCGCGGCCGCGGCGGCGCAGGCTTCCCCACAGGCAAAAAGTGGACATTCGCAAAAGATCAGCCCCAAGGCAAAAAATACGTTGTATGTAACGCCGACGAAGGCGACCCCGGCGCATTCATGGACCGTTCCGTTCTTGAAGGCGACCCGCACGCCGTTCTCGAAGCCATGGCGATCGCAGGCTATGCCATCGGCGCTGACGAAGGTTACATCTACGTTCGTGCAGAATATCCGATTGCCGTTCACCGTCTTGAAATCGCGATCAAGCAGGCTGAAGAAACAGGCGTTCTCGGCAAGAATATCTTCGGCACAGGCTTCAATTTCAAAGTAACGCTCCGTCTTGGTGCAGGTGCGTTCGTTTGCGGTGAAGAAACCGCGCTCCTCACCTCCATCGAAGGCAACCGCGGCGAACCCCGTCCGCGTCCTCCGTTCCCTGCCGTTAAGGGTCTTTTCGGCAAGCCTACCATCATCAATAACGTTGAAACTCTCGCAAATATCGCGCAGATCATCCTGAAGGGTGCTGATTGGTTCGCATCCATGGGTACAGAACGCTCCAAGGGTACGAAGGTATTCGCGCTCGGCGGCAAGATCGAAAATACAGGTCTTGTGGAGATCCCGATGGGTACCACACTCCGCGAAGTCGTTGAAGAAATCGGCGGCGGCGTTCCGAACGGCAAGCACTTCAAGGCTGCTCAGACCGGTGGTCCTTCCGGCGGTTGTATCCCCGCTCACCTCATCGATACCCCCATCGACTACGATAACCTTACCGCGATCGGTTCTATGATGGGCTCGGGTGGTCTTATCGTCATGGACGAAGACACCTGTATGGTCGATATCGCAAAATTCTTCCTTGAATTTACCGTTGACGAATCCTGCGGCAAATGCGTTCCCTGCCGTGTCGGCACCATGAGACTCCTTGAGATCCTTGAAAAGATCACATCCGGTAACGGTACTCTTGCCGACATCGATAAGCTTGAAGAACTCAGCAAATACATCAGCTCCGCTTCCCTTTGCGCGCTCGGTCAGACCGCGCCCAACCCCGTTCTTTCCACACTTCGCTATTTCCGCGACGAATATATCGCACACGTTACCGACAAGACCTGTCCCGCTCACGTCTGCAAGGAGCTTATGCGTTATCAGATCGACGCTACCAAATGTAAGGGCTGTACTGCCTGCGCGAGAAAATGTCCCGTTGGCGCAATCACAGGCGGTATTCGTCAGCCTCATACCATCGATGCTGAAAAATGTATCAAGTGTGGCGTATGTATCTCTACTTGTAAGTTCGACGCGATCGTAAAAGCGTAAGAAAGGAGTCATTACATCATGGAAACTGTAACCGTTAAAATCAACGGACGTGAATATGAAGTCCCTGCCGGCATTAAGATCATCGATGCCGCCAGAATTGCTAAAATCGATATCCCCACCCTTTGCTATCTCAAGGACGTAAACGAAATCGGCGCTTGCCGTCTTTGCCTTGTTGAGGTCAAGGGCGCAAGAGGTCTGATGGCTGCTTGCGTTACCGCCGTTTCCGACGGTATGGAGATCTGGACAAACACACCCAGAGTTGTGGAATCCAGAAAAACCAATCTCGAACTCATCCTCTCTACTCATAAAAAAGAATGTCTCTCCTGTATCCGCAGCAACAGCTGTGAGCTTCAGAAGCTTTGCCGCGATCTCGGCGTAACCGACGAAAATCGTTTCGAAGGCAAGAATAACAAATACGAAAAAGACGAAAGCACCGCTTTCCTCGTTCGTGATAACAATAAATGTATCCTTTGCCGCCGTTGCGTTGCCGCTTGTCAGAATATGCAGGGCATTGGCGCGATCGAAACCATCAACCGTGGCTTCGATGCTTGCGTAGGCTCCGCTTTTGAACAGCCTCTCGCCGCTACCTCTTGTATCTCCTGCGGTCAGTGTATCGTCGCTTGTCCCGTTGGTGCGCTCTACGAAAAGGACGACACCGACAAGGTTTGGGATGCCATCAACGACCCGACCAAGCACGTTGCGATCTGCACTGCTCCCTCCATCCGCGCGACCATCGGTGAATGCTTCGGCTTTGAACCCGGTGTTGACACAGAAGGTAAGATGGTTGCCGCTATCAAACGTCTCGGCTTCGACGGCGTTTACGATATGAACCTCACCGCAGACCTTACCATCATGGAAGAAGCGACCGAATTCCTCGAGAGAGTCAAGGAAGGCAAGAATCTTCCTCTTATCACATCCTGCTCTCCCGGTTGGATCAAGTTCTGCGAACATTACTTCCCCGAATTTACAGATAATCTTTCCACCTGCAAATCTCCTCAGCAGATGTTCGGTGCGATGTATAAGACCTACTATGCGGCTCGCCGCGGTCTTGACCCCGCTGATATCGTATTCGTTTCTGCAATTCCTTGCACAGCCAAGAAATTTGAAGTACGCCGTCCCGGACAGAGCGCAGTTGGCAGCGGTATCTATGACGTTGATTACGCCATCACCACACGCGAGCTTGCACGCATGATCGAAAAAGCAGGTATTCGTTACAAAGACCTCGACGACGAAGAATTTGACAAGCCGTTCGACATTGGTTCGGGCGCAGGCGCGATCTTCGGCGCAACAGGCGGTGTTATGGAAGCGGCTCTCCGCACAGCGGCAGAAGTTATCCTTGACAAGCCTCTTGAAAAACTCGAATTTGAAGACGTTCGCGGTACGGCTCCCATCAAGACCGCAACTTATAAGCTCGGCGATATGGAAGTTCGCGTTGCTGTTGCCTCCGGCACAAAGAACGCAAAAGAACTTCTGAACAAGGTCAAGTCCGGTGAACTCAAGGTCGATTTCATCGAGATCATGGCTTGTCCCGGCGGTTGTGTCAACGGCGGCGGTCAGCCCGTTCAGAGCGCGGCTACCAAGGCGGCTGTCAACCTCAAGGAAAAACGCGCATCCATTCTTTACAATGCAGACAGCAAGATGGCTCTCCGCAAATCCCATGAAAATCTTGCCGTTCAGAAGCTTTACGATGAGTTCCTTGAAAAGCCCGGTAGCCACAAGGCTCACGAGATCCTTCATACGCATTACATCAAGCGCGGTCTTTGATCCATCCCCTCATCCGAGCAACATTGTCGCTCACCTTCTCCCCTTACAAAGGGGAGAAGGATAAAGCCCGATTCGATACTCGAATCGGGCTTTTTTGTGGCGAGTTAAGGCTTGTTTGAAAAAATATGGAATGAAAGGAGCATATCATGAAATATAACTGCAACACACCCGATATCGTATCCTAT
>JBGVLA010000057.1:0-3075 GCA_045124015.1 Eubacteriales bacterium
GCCCAAACGGTATGAAAGCTCAGCCGATTGAAATTTATTACCGCTTTATCGGCAAAATTGATTGAAAAATGGAAATGAGTGCCTATGAAACACGAAATAGGCACTCATATAGAAGAAATATCTGTAACTATGTGAAGCCGATATAGCCTACCCGGAAACCGATAAGCTGATCAAAATGGGAAAGCTCTTTGAATGCTCAATGGATTATCTGCTCAATGAAGATATTGCCGAAAAGCAAGGTATCGAACCTAAAGAAATAGAAACATTTTGGGATAAATTCAAAAAACAATTTCACGAACGCAAAAGCAAGAAAATGATTTTCGGTATGCCGCTTTACCACATCGGCAAAAATGCACACGGATTTTTCGCGGTAGGACTTAAGGCTCGTGGAGTGTTTTCTATAGGTCTTATGTCACGAGGAATTGTATCCCTTGGTATGCTTTCACTTGGAGTAATATCTATTGGACTTTTGACACTTGGGCTTATATCCGCAGGTGTGTTTTCAGCTGGACTACTTGCTGTTGGTTCTATTGCTCTCGGATTGTTTGCAGCAGGAGCTATCAGCATAGGACTTATATCTTTTGGCGCACTATCGGTCGGTTGTTTCTCAACGGGAGCGCTTGCTGTCGGTAAATATGCCGCTGTTGGTGATCACGCCTACGGTATGATTGCCATAGGCAAATCGGTAGCTGAAGGAAGCGTTTACAGCCATATCGGAGATCTAACTACGGCAGATATACCAACCGTCGTAGAATGGCTCGATGCAAACGTTCCGTCTTGGCTCGGTTGGGCAAAAGCTATCTTCAAATTCTTTATACAGTAAAAGTATCCCTCGTTCCACAACGGAGCGAGGGATTTTATCTATATTCTTGAGCAGTTCATAAAATTGTGATATAATATACTAAAAATACTGAGAAACACGAAAACACAACCAATAGTCGAGAATTTTTCAAAAAATCCCCTTGCGTGAGGTATTGCTTGTTACGCTGCGTAACGTTGTATAATGGGGATCAAGGAGGTGATAAGCTATGTCAAAATATACGACGGGAGAAATTGCAAAGCTCTGCGGAGTATCGGTGAGAACGGTTCAATATTATGATGATCGAGGCATTCTCGTGCCGAGCGAGCTTTCTGAGGGTGGTCGCAGGCTCTATACTGAGGACGACTTGAAGCGTATGCACATTATCTGTTTTCTACGTGAAGCCGGACTTCCCATTAACAGTATTTCTGCTTTGTTCGCTGAGGAAAATCCCGAGAATATCATTTCAATACTGCTTGAACAACAGGAACAGGTTCTGAGAGAAGAACTCTCCGAGCGCCAAGCAAAGCTTGACTTGATTGAGGGCATTAAGCGTGAATTAAAAGAGCTTGATACTTTCTCCGTTGAATCAATCGGTGATATAGCACACGTTATGAAACAAAAAAATAAGCTTTCAAAAATGCGCTGGCTTATGGTGTTTACGGGCATTCCCGTGACAGCATTGCAATGGACGTCGATTGTGTTGTGGATCACACACGGTCTTTGGTGGCTGTTCGTGATATGGGTCCTCGTGGCAATTCCGTGGGGAATTTGCGTGTCTAAATATTATTTTAATCACGTTGCCTATATCTGCCCCGAATGTCACGAGGTGTTCAAGCCAAAAATGAAGGAAGCATTTTGGGCATATCACACACCGAAAATGCGCCGTCTGATCTGCCCCAAATGCGGTCGCAAGGGGCTTTGCGTTGAAGTGTATGCGGAAAAGGACGGTTCGAATAATGGCTAAATTCAAGAAACCCTTATTGTTCGCACTCTGTCTTTTGCCCATTGCTATCGCTGCAGGCATCTTCGTTGGACTTTATCAACTTGATATCTATTCCGATGAAATTATCGCTGAGGTGGTAGCACAGCTTGGCAGTACCGACCTTTTGGTTGTGATCAGTGCAGTGCAAACGGTGGGATACGCTCTATTCTGTGGCTTTTTCGGCTGTATCCTTGCAGACAAAATCGGACTATGGAAGCCCATTAAATTTGAGAAAAAGAACCTTGTTATTACACTTGCAATCTCTCTGGTTGGCGGTATAGTATTCAGCTTGGATCATTGGACTTTCGGTAATATTATCGATGGTATTCAAGAAGCAACCAAAGTTGGTCTTACGACAAATAGCATAATTGCTTCCATTTTGTACGGCGGTATCATCGAGGAAGTGATGCTTCGATTGTTCTTTATGTCGCTGATTGCGTTTGTTGTATGGAAGTTGTTCTTTAAGAAATACGATAAAGAGAACATTCCGACAGGTGTATTCGTAATTGCAAACGTCGTGGCGGCAATCCTTTTTGCAGCAGGACATCTGCCTGCGACCATTAGTACCTTTGGTGAACTGACACCATTGATCCTGTTCCGTTGTTTTCTTTTTAACGGCGGATTCGGTCTTGTGTTTGGTTGGCTCTATCGCAAATATGGCATTGTATATGCTATGATGGGACACGCACTATTCCATATCGTGAGTAAGTTTATATGGATAATATTCATATAAAGCAAAGCCCTCGTTCAGAAATGGAGCGAGGGCTGTTTTTATCGGATAATAGGGGACGACCCGTTGAAATCGACGCACAGCGTGTTCTCAGGTTCGATATCTCCACCGATAATCTTCTTTGCAAGGAGCGTTTCGATATGAGACTGAATAAACCGTTTGAGCGGTCTTGCGCCGTAAATCGGGTCATATGCGGAGTCAATGATATGATCCTTTGCTGCGTCGGTGATCTCAACCTTCAATTGCTTGTCCTTGAGGCGCTTATTCAGATCGGCGATCAGGAGATCTACGATACCGTGAATGTTTTCCTTCGTGAGCGGCTTGTAGAATACGATCTCGTCGAGACGGTTGAGAAATTCGGGACGGAAGCTGCGCTTCAGCAGTTCGGATACCGTCTGTCTTGCTTCCTCGCTGATCTCACCGTTCTGTGTGATACCCTCCAGAATGGAGCTTGATCCAAGATTCGAGGTCAGGATAATGACCGTATTCTTGAAGTCAACCGTTCTGCCTTGGCTGTCGGTGATACGTCCGTCGTCCAAAACCTGCAACAGTACGTTGAAT
>JBGVLA010000058.1:0-11690 GCA_045124015.1 Eubacteriales bacterium
ATGAAGTTCCTCCTTACATGATCCTCGTCGGCATATCGGGAGAAGCGACGGCGAGTGTGATATCGGAAAAATCTGTGAGCGCGGCTCTGACGGTGGCTTCTGCGGTCGGCGGATAATTGTTTTCTTTGGAGAGATGTCCCAAAACGAAATGCTTTGTTCCGTGTTCCGCGAGATATTCCGCGAGCTTTGCCGAATGTTCATTGGAAAGATGACCGAAATCCGAAAGGATTCTGCGTTTCAAATGATACGGGTAAGGACCTGCAAGGAGCATTTCCACATCATGATTTGCCTCGATAACGACAGAATCTGCACCGGAAAGCTCGCTCAGAAGTGTATCTGTGATGCATCCAATGTCGGTGGCAAGCCCGAATTTCTCAGACGAACCATCTGTTGAACGATGTTCAACAGAATATCCGACGGCGGCGGCGCTATCATGTGGCGTCGGAAAGGCTTTTACCGTGGTGTTTCCGAATTTCACCGTGAAATTGGTGGGGTGCAGATAGAGATCGCCGAGCAGAGAAGCCTTGGGGTCGCGGATGAGTGCGCGTGCAGAAGGGTCGGTCATATGGGTAGGAATATGATATTTTTTTGAGATCACTTCAAGCCCTTTTGTGTGATCGCTATGCTCATGCGTTACAAAAATGGCTTGAATATTGTTCAAAGACGTGCCGATGGAACGGAGCCCGTTCTCAACGGCGCGGGCGCTAACGCCCGCGTCGATGAGAATTTCCGCATCATCGGATTTTACGTAAACAGCATTGCCGGAGGATCCGGAGTAAAGCGTGTATGCGGTCAAATTAGACATGGTAAACCGCTGCGGCACCGAGAGGACGAACGGAAAGCTCGGTTACAGAGCCTGTTCCGAAGACGGTTTCCATCGTGTTGCGGAAATCTTTCATGAGTTCTGTGGGAACGAAAGCCTGCATCGTGCCGGCGAAGCCGCCGCCATGAACACGCCAAGCGCCCTTTTCGCCGAGAATTTCAGCGGCGATCGCGCAAGCAAGGGTGATGCCCTGTTCCGAGGGAGCCTTCGTAGTGAAATAATTCTGAAGAAGAGTTGCACTGGAATTGCCGGATTCCTTGATAATAGCAAGGAATGTTGTCATATCTTCTTTTTGGAGCGCGTCGAGCATACGTTCTACGCGACCGTTTTCACGAATGAAGTGGAGCGCACGAAGAACGGCTCTGTCGCCGAGCTTTTTGCGGAGTGCGGCGGTGTTTTCCACGATGGTCTTTTCCGAGATGCCGCGAAGAACGGGCTTGCCGAAAAATTCAGCAACCGCCTTCATTTCTGCAGGAACAGCGGCGTAATCGTCGGTGAGATTTGCATGAGAACCGCCCGTGTTGACGATGCAGAGGGAATAGCCCTTAGCGGAAAGGTCAAAATCGATGCGGCGCGCGGTGGGAGCTTTCGGATCTTCGAAGTCGATGGTAACGAAACCACCTGCAGCGCAAGCGACCTGGTCCATCAAACCGCAAGGCTTGCCGAAATGCACGTTCTCTGCATACTGCGAGATCTTGGAAATTTCGATGTAATCGACCTTGCCGCCGTTATATAAATGGTTGAGGATCGTGCCGACCATGTCTTCAAACGCTGCGGAGGAGGAAAGACCGGAACCGCCGAGGATATCAGACGTGGTATACGCGACGAAACCGCCGATTGCGAGGTCATTTTTCACAAAACCGTCGCAAACGCCGCGGATGAGAGAAGAGGAGCGACCCGTATCAGCGAAAACGGGCGCGAGCTTTGTGGTGTCCACGATATCTTCGGGGAAGCCTGCGCTCTTAACGCGGATGATGTTATCGTCGGTCTTCTTGACGATGGCGATGATGTCGAGGTCGATGGAAGCGGCGAGGACCTTGCCGTGATTGTGGTCGGTGTGGTTGCCGCAAATTTCACTGCGTCCTGCAACGGAGAAAACGGAAAGGTTGTCAGCTTCGCCAAAGATGGATTCAAATTCATCGAAAGCGGCGTTGTAACGCGCTTTGACGTCGTCCATGCTTCTGCCGTGATAGAGCTTTGCGAGAACGTCTTTGGATTTTTGGAAAAATTCGTTTCTGTTGAACATGATGATTCTCCATTCTGCCGCATGAGCGGACTTATATTATGTTTGAATATCGATCAATGATTATGTTTTGTTCTTTTTGGCGGGTTGAGATTTGGCGTTTTTCGTCTGCTTGGGATGAGAAACGCTCGCTCTCTTGGAAAGTGAGGGGGCTTGTTTTTTGTTTTGAATATTGTTCAATCGATTTCCTTTTTGAGCGCCATTCAAATTCTTCTGCGTGTCGGGACGGATGAGGCAATTCTCACCGTAACCGATGAGATCGGTTCTGCCTGCGCGTCGGAGTGCGTTGATGACGATCTGGCGATTTTCGGGACGGAAATATTGAAGCAACGCGCGTTGCTCAGCCTTTTCTTCCTTGGTCTTGGGAACGAAAACGGGCTTTTCCGTGTAGGGGTCAAGACCCGTATAGAACATACAAGTCGAGATCGTACCGGGGGTCGGGTAGAAGTCCTGTACCTGCTCGGGGTGGAGTCCTTCTTTTTTGAGGAAGAGCGCAAGCTCGATAGCATCGGCGGGCGTGCTTCCGGGGTGCGAGGACATGAGATACGGCACAAGATATTGCTTCATATTCATGCTTTTCGTCAACTCGTAGAAGCGATGACGGAATTTTTCATAAACGCCGATGTTGGGCTTGCCCATGGCGCGGAGTACATTGTTTGAACAATGTTCAGGCGCGACCTTGAGCTGACCGCTGACGTGATAGCGGACAAGTTCCTTGAAAAATTCATCGTTTTTATCGTGAATGAGGTAGTCGAAGCGAATACCCGAACGGATAAAGACCTTTTTGATCTTGGGGAGCGCACGGATACGTCGGAGCAAATGCAGATACTCGCTGTGGTCGACCACGAGGTTTTTGCAGGGCTCGGGCGCAAGGCATTTTCTGCCCTTGCACATACCGCGTTTTTCCTGTCCCTTGCAGGAGGGATGACGGAAGTTTGCGGTCGGACCGCCGACGTCGTGGATGTAACCCTTGAAATCGGGCATATGCGTGAGCATTTCCGCTTCGCGTACGACGGAATCTTCGCTTCTGGTGGTGATCATTCTACCCTGATGGTACGCGATCGCGCAGAAATTACAAGCGCCGTAGCAACCGCGAACGTGGTTGACGGAGAATTTGACTTCCTCGATGGCGGGAACACCGCCGAGCGCTTCATAGGACGGATGATAATTTCTTTCGTAGGGAAGCTCGTAGACCGCGTCAAGCTCGTCCTGTTCGAGGGGGAGCGCAGGCGGATTTTGAACGATGATCAATTTTCCGTGGCGCTGAATGACGGTCTTGCCGCGGATCGCGTCGTGCTCGTCCTGCTGGATACGGCAGGAGCGCGCATATGCAAGATAGCCCTCGGGCGTCTTGGATTTGACTTCTTCAAAAGGGGGACATTCCACGGAATCGGGAATATAAGCGTACTCGTCGGTGGGAATGGCGTAAGCCGTACCGCGGATATCGCGCATCATGGAGATGTGCTCGCCGTCGGCAAGCCTGTGTGCGATCTCCTTGATCTGGCGCTCGCCCATGCCGAACATGAGCAGGTCGGCGGTACTGTCGATGAGTACGGAGGGACGAACGGAGTCGTCCCAATAATCGTAGTGTGCGAAACGGCGAAGCGATGCTTCCAGACCGCCGATACAAACGGGAATATCTCCGAAAAGTCGGCGGATCGTTTTGGAATAGACCGTAACGGCGCGGTCGGGGCGTTTGCCCGCGACACCGCCTGCGGTGTAATAGTCATCACTGCGTTTGCGCTTGGCGGCGGTATAATGCGCCACCATGGAGTCGATATTGCCGCTGTTGACGAAGAACGCGAGCTTCGGCGTACCGAAGCGCTTGAAATCCTCATCGTTTTGCGGTTGCGATAAGATACAGACGCGGAAGCCTTCAGCCTCTAAAACACGGGAAACGATCGCCGTACCGAAGCTCGGGTGGTCAACGTAGGCGTCGCCCGTAACGAGAACGATATCGGGCGCATCCCAGCCGCGCGCTGTCATTTCTTCTTTTGTGATCGGCAAAAAAGCCATAGTGTATAAACCTCTTATGTGATATAGGGTGGTGTTGAATATCGCTCAAAACTAAGCGATGCTCAAGCCTTAAAGAACGCCGCAAAGAGCTTGGTCATGTAGTAGCTGTCGTCCGTACCGCCGAGCTCACGAACTGCGTGCATGGAAAGCATGGGGTTACCGATATCCACGGTCATGACGCCGTATTCTGCGGAGATCATCGGACCGATGGTGCCGCCGCCTCTGGCGTCGCTGCGGTTGTTGAATACCTGGTAGGGGATTTCATTCTTTTCGCAGATGAGCTTGAAGAATGCAGTACCTCTGGGGGAGGTGGCATAGGACTGACCGGGAGAGAGCTTCAAAACGGGACCCGCGTTGAGATAGATGGGGAGAGCCATTTCGTGATTGCCTGTGTAGGAGGGATGTGTTGCGTGTGCCTGGTCAGCGGAGAATACCACGGATTTTGCAAGCGCGCGGTATTTGTCTTCAGCGCCGTAGCCGAGCTTTTCGCAGATGCGGTCGATGATCTGCATGATGGTGTTGCAGCGTGCGCCGCGGTTGGAGTTGGAGCCGCATTCTTCGTGGTCGAAAGCAACGGCGATATCGCAAGCGTTGGCGTCTGCGCCGCATTCGATGAAGCCTGCCATGATATCGTGAGACATTGCCGCGTCGTCGAGACGGGCAACGGAGATGAATTCTTCGTTTGCGCCGACGAAGCAACCGTCGAATGCTTCGTAAGGAGCGAGCTCAAAGCTGAGAATATCTTCTGCCTTCACGCCCATGAAATCTGCGAGATAGGAGAGGAATTTCGGCTTGCCCTCTTTGTTCTGAGCAAAGAAGGGAAGAAGCTCTGTCTGGATATTGAATTTCGCACCGTCGTTGACACCGCGAACGACGTGGATAGCAGCGCTGGGGAGAATGAGGAGGGGCTTTTTGATGTTGACGTTAACAGCCTTTGCGTCGCCGTTTTCGTCTTTTACAAATACTCTGCCTGCGAGCGCGAGAGGTCTGTCAAGCCAACCGTGAACGATGAGACCGCCGTAGCCTTCAAGGGTCATGCGTTCAATGCCGTGATCGATTTTGGAGGGAACGGATTTGATGCGGAAGCCGGGCGCGTCCTGGTGTGCCGCACCGATGCGGAATCCCGTCTCCTTGGGGTCGCCGCAGATGCGGAAAGCCGCGCACTGTGTGCCTTCTTTTGTGAAATAGTAGGTCTTACCCTTTTCAAGGTTCCAAGCGTCGCCTTCCTTGAGCTCGATAGCGCCTGCGGCCTCGAGCATTTTTACAAGCTCGTCGTTGGACTGGTAAGCGGTGGGGGCGTTGTTGAGAAAGTCGAGAAGATTCTGTGCATACTGTTTCTTGATATTCATGATATTCTCCGTTCTGCCGTATAAACGGCGATTTGATATATAGGTTCATTGGGAATCATATAGTATATATACGAACACGTTCGGCGAAAATCCATATTACGCCGAGTATACTTATATTCTATCATAAAACTTTCCGCCCATCAAGTAATTTTATGAAAATTCCTTGAAATCCCCGCGAGTTCTTGACTTTGCGAGGGGCAAATGTTATAATTTATACAGAAATTATAAATTATATGAGGAGGATGTTCTATATGAAACTTTCCCAAACAAACGGACCGCTTTTCCATTTTTATAATGGCGATCTCCATTCCACCTTGGTGCATCTGAAAAACGCAGGCTTCAAGTATATCGACCTTTCGTTCTGGTCGAGATATTTGTCCGGTTCTCCGTATTTTACGACGGATAACGAGGTGATCGCAGACGAATACAAGAGAGAGCTGGAAGCGCTCGAGCTGATCCCCGTGCAGAGCCATGAGCCCTTTGGCAACTCTATGGGCAACGATGACGGCAGATTCTATTTTAAGAAGACCCCTCTTTCCATCGACCTTGCAGGTAAGATCGGCATCCCGTCCATCACGCTTCACGTCGGTATCAGCACCACGCCCATGAGCCATGAGGAATACATGGAAAAACAGGCGGAGATCTTCAAAAAGCTCATTCCGTACGCAGAAAAATATGGCACAAGACTTCTCATTGAAAATACCGCATGGAAAAAGAGCGACGTCAACCTTGCCGACGCCGATGATCTCATTGAAATGCTTGACCGCATCGACCATCCGCTCTTCGGCGTATGCTGGGATACGGGCCACGCAAACCTTTGCAATCTTGACCAGTATGCCGAGCTGAAAAAGCTTGGCTCTCGTCTCGAAGGCCTTCATGTTCATGATAACTACGGCGGTGTACGCACACCCGATTGCGACCTCCATCAGTATCCGTACTGGGGCAACGTCAACTTTGACGGCGTGATCACAGCGCTCCTTGAGATCGGCTATAAGGGCACGTTCAATTTTGAAGTGGATAGCCCTGTTCGCCGTGTCAGCCCGATCCCGTTCATCAAGGACGGCGTGGAGCAGAAGAAGCTTGAAATGATGTCTCCTGAGCTTCGTTTGCAGATGGAAACTTATCTCTATGCCATCGGCAAGCAGATGCTCGAAGCATACGATTGCTACGAAGAATAAGCGGTGGGTCGCCGCTGACGATTGCTCGCCTATCTTAGCTTCATTCTTTGCGGAACACGGCAAAACGGCGAGACAGATTTCGAAAATTTCTTGGAACGTATATGAAAAGAACCACCCCTCGGGGTGGTTCTTCGTATATATGCGATTATTTGAAAAGCTCGTCTGTGAAATATGCGTTGGTGTTCGCGGGATAACCCTTTTCGTCGATGACGGTGATGCGAACGTATTCGTCCTTGGGGTTGACGCGGAAGGAGACCTCTGTGAGGAGCTTGCCGTTTTCCGCGTATTCACAAGCCGCGCGTCTGACACCCGTGTTGAGGATGACTCTGTCCGCAGGGGAGCAGGTGATGTGGATGGTATCGTCTTCAAACCAAAGAGAATGGATCTCAGGACCTTGAGAAGCGTAGAAATGACCGTCTGTAAGCGCCTTGGTAACGGTCTCGTATTCGAGCTTATCCGCCTTGATGACGGTGAAACCGCCGAAGGAGTCGAATTTTCTTGTGCCGACAGGACCGAGGTTGTGGTTATCGTCGGTTGCGATGCAGAAGATTCGCTTACCGCTCATGAGCATCTCATCGTAGATCTGAGGAACGTAATCCTGGTAACCGACGGCAACACAGCCGTAGTTGCAGATCTCCATCGCGTCCATGCCCTCGTAAGCCAAATAATTTTCGCGGTTTTCGAGCGACCACATCGGATGGTTATAGGTTACGAAGAAGCCCTTGTCTTTTGCGTTTTTGATAGCGGTATTGATCTTTTCGGGGGTATACTTACGGTAGAAAACGGGCTCGTCATAAAGCTCCATCAAATGCGCGTATTTTTTAGCGTTGCCGAAAAGATAACCGTCGTGGGGTCTGTTGGGCTGCTTGCGCTGTTCGGGAGAAAGCGCAATGAAGCAAAGATGCGCGGTCTTGGTAACGCTGAAATCGGGCTTATTCCATTCGTTGAATTCCATTTCGAAGCCTGTGAGGGCAAGGAAATTCTCGTCTGTCAGATCGTGATGCTGAAGCATGATATCGTGATCCGTATAGGCGATGATGGAATATCCCTTTTCCATATAGATCTTTTTCAGCTCTTCGGGAGAAAGCGCGCCGTCGGAAATGTTGGAATGGCAATGGAGATTGGCTTTATAAAAATTGCCATTTTCGGGAAGAAGAAACTTTTTCATGTGGAAATATCCTTTCTTTGATATGATGTTACATATTTATTATAGTATATTTTCTAAAAAAATCAAGTTTTGGGAAAAAATATCTTGCGTCGGGCGAAAAAATATGATATCCTAAAAATGGAAAAATAAATCAGAAAGGAGATATTCAAATGAAAGAAACCTATATCCCCGCAGAAATGGAGATCATCGAATTCGAAGCGGAAGACGTGATCAGAACCAGTGGTTATAACTCCGATGACCCCGATGAACTTCCCGGCGTTCCCGTTTAATTCCCAATTGACCCCTTGAAAGGAGTACCAAATGAAAAAGAAATCAATACTTTCCTTGTTTTTGGCGCTTGCCATGATGTTCTCCTTGACCGTCGGCGTAGTTGCGACGGAAGCAGAAGGAGATACCACCATCGAAGAAACGACAGCCTTTGACTTTAAGGAAGTTTCCGTTTCTATGAAAGACAACCTCCGTATGAACTATAAGCTGACCTTGCCCGAGGGCGTAGACCCGAAGGACGTTACCCTCTACGTTTGGAAGGGCGCCGTGGATGGCGTAGATTATACGAATATCAAAAAAGATGAGCAACCCGACACGAGAACCGCTGTTTCCTATACGGGGGCGGACGGCGATCTTTCCGTTTTCCAATATGCGGATATCACGGCGAAGGACATCGGCACCGTTTTGTATGCGCGCGCGTGCTATAACGATGGTACGCAGGACGTCTACACCCGTACCCTGCGCTATAGCGTGTCTCTTTATGCGATGGAATTGTATGATCGTGCAGCGGATGAACATCCGGACGACGATGAGAAAGCGCAAACACTTCAGTACTTGTGCAGCGCCATTTTGAATTATGGTCAGTACGCGGCGCAATATGCAACAGGTGATGATTATAGCTATCTGAGCAATGGCATTAGCGAAATAACGATTGAGGGCGGAAAGACCGCCGATGGCTTTACGAGCATCAAGTGTCATTCTTGGCAGTCGATTACCTTGATCCCCGATGCCGATCAGTGGACGGACGGCGAAAGCTGCTGGCTCAGAAATGGCGAGTTCTATTCCATCAATAAAGAATTGACCGTCGAAGCGAATACGGATACCTACACCGTGGCAAAACTTGCCGACTACGGCGAAAACTTCCAGCTTGTCTCGAACAGTGCAGAAAAAGGCAAATACCGCTCTCTGAACTTGGCGGTTGCGGCAGCCGCAAGTGGTGATACGATCAAGCTGTTGGCGGATGCAACGACGGATGTTGTTGAATTGCAAAATGGAGATGGAACACATATTTCGCTGACTCTCGATTTGAATGGACATACGCTTTCCTCTGATGTGAGCTACCCGCTTGACATTTACAACGCAAGTCTGACCGTAACCGATTCTTCGGCAAATGGCGGCGGCTCCATCACGACGACAGGTGGTAATGTTTTCTACTTGAATTCCTCTACCTCTGTATTGCACCTGGAAAGGGGATCCTTTATAAGTACCACTGACATTGTTGTCCGTGCTCCCCGCGGCGAGGCCCGCATCAACGCGGGTGTTTACTTAAGCTCTCCGGAGGATTGCTATGAAGTCAATATTGGTGCAGAAGCAACGGCAACCTTCGGCTTTGATCCTACCGATCTCGTCGATCCGCATTACAACACTGTAACACCGAATGAAGATGGCACATGGACGGTAACCTCTCAAGAGTCGACCGGCGATGAAGGCGGCGAAGGTGAAGTTGGCGGCGAAGACAGCGAAGGCTCTCTCCCGTCCGTGATCTATTTTCAAAACGACGCAGACTGGGCAAATGTAAATATGTTTATGTATAACTCTGGGGATGACTCGCATCCGGCTTGGCCCGGCACTGCAATGACGCTTGTGAAAGACAATGTTTATTCATGTGAACTTCCCGCAGGCTATGACACGGTAATATTCAATAATGGTAGCGTTCAAACCGCCGACCTGCCGATTCCCACCGATGGCAAAAATCTTTATACGTACAATGCGGACGGCACCGGTGAGTGGAGCGTATATTCGATTCTTGCCTCGGACGTTGCAACAGATTCGACATATGACGCGGACGTTTTGGCTTTCTTTACGAACGGCGGAACAAATACGTTGCAATTGACAAAAGACGCCTCCGTGGCAAACGACGAAGGCTATATAGTCATTCCTGCAAATGCGAATCTCACGCTTGACCTGAACGGCTATACACTCGTCGGCTCGATTGCTCTTAGAGACGGAGCAACCCTCACGGTGAAAGATAGCGTAGGCGGCGGTAAGATCATCGATGAAGGCGGCACCTCCAATTATTATATATTCAGTTCCCAGTGGGATGCCAACCTTGTCATCGAAGGCGGCGAATTCATTCCTTCCGCATCTAAACCAGCGTTTGATTGGTCTAGCGGATCCGTTACGCTCAAGGGCGGCACCTTCCATGAAAATCCTTGTGCGACGAACGGCGTGATTATTGATGATGAGTATATGCTTAAAGAAAACGAGAATGGCACTTGGACGGTAATTCCGATGGAAGATCCAAATGTCCCGGCTGGCGGTGAATCTGTTGAACCGGAAACGACTTAATAAATTACCCCTTTGGCTTCATGAGCCCTTGTTCTCACTCAGCAAAATAACAAAATAAACCCCAAAAAAGGACGAGAAATTTCTCGTCCTTTTTGTTTGTCAAATGTAAGGACGACCCCACGTGGTCGACCTCAGCCTTCGCCTTGAGGAGAAGGTGGCGGCGAAGCCGACGGATGAGGTGTCCTACACTCCGCGCGACTGAAGGATTGGCGTTCCTATCCAAGCATCGCAAAAATTTTTGTAGGGGCGATTCACGAATCGCCCATAGAATCCGCGAAATTCCTTCAGCCTCCCTCTGCTGAGGGAGAAAAAACGAAAAAATCAAAATATTTTTGAAAAATCTTCTGAGAATCCCCCTCTCTAAACCTACCAATCTTTCATCTTCCACATCGACTCTCACTTCTTTCTTCTCCAAATTTCCTCTCTGTCGTCCTGCCTATGCCCGTTTTTTCACCAAATTGCGGTCAAAAAAGTACGCGCAAGGAAAACTTTTTTCAGAATTTTCAAAAACTTTTTTCGTCCCGACCCCTCGTTTTTCCTCTTTTTCAAAACTTTTTTCCGTGCAAATGCAGACCGCGTCATACCTTTTCACGGTGAAAAAAGCACGAAAAACGGACAACCTGCACAACGCGAAATTCCAAAAGAACACCCTCGTTTGGACATATTTCCCATGCGAAAAAAGAACTCAAAAAAATATTCAAAATTTTCAAAAAAATTTCAAAAAAGGGGTTGACTTTTTAGAACGGGTGTGCTATACTACATGAGCGCTCGAAACGAGAGCGGCAAAAACAACGGTCCTTGAAAATTGAACAACAAATTGAGAGAACGAAATAAAGATCTCGTTAATAACTTTGAACACAAAGTACTAAAGTAAAAGAAGCTAAGATAAATAGCTCTGAAAAACGCTATCTAACGACTTCGGTCGAAGATATACAATTTTTTAGAGAGTTTGATCCTGGCTCAGGATGAACGCTGGCGGCGTGCTTAACACATTCAAGTCGAACGGTGATTACCTTTCGGGGTATGATCAGTGGCGGACGGGTGAGTAACGCGTGAGCAATCTGCCTATGTGAGGGG
Organism: Eubacteriales bacterium; assembly: GCA_045124015.1. Taxonomy (GTDB): domain Bacteria; phylum Bacillota; class Clostridia; order Oscillospirales; family CAG-272; genus QALR01. Next base: position 11,411 of record JBGVLA010000058.1, read on the forward strand.
GATAACGTTTGGAAACGAACGCTAATACCGCATGAAGCAACGAATTCGCATGTTTTTGTTGCCAAAGAATTATCGCACATAGATGAGCTCGCGTCCCATTAGATAGTTGGTGAGGTAACGGCCCACCAAGTCGACGATGGGTAGCCGGACTGAGAGGTTGAACGGCCACATTGGAACTGAGAAACGGTCCAGACTCCTACGGGAGGCAGCAGTGGGGAATATTGGGCAATGGGCGAAAGCCTGACCCAGCGACGCCGCGTGAGGGAAGAAGGTCTTCGGA
>JBGVLA010000059.1:0-2358 GCA_045124015.1 Eubacteriales bacterium
CGCCTTTCATACCAAAGAGGATCTTAGATGCGTTTGCCTTTGCCATGCCGTTAATATAACCGCCTGCTGTCTTGTCAAATACACTGCCCTTAAGTCCGTCGCGAATCGCATCATTGAATACGGCAATACCGCCAATGGCATCGCCCGTGGGAACGATCTTACTGATATTGGACTGATTTGCCTGATCACTGCCATCAATGGTAGCACCCATTTTCCAGCCCTCACCGTAAATCAACGCACTCGGGTTGATGGTATGAACGGCGCTTTCCACATTCTGCATCGTCTTAAGATCATGCAGACTCATAAGGTCAAAGCGGAAGCCGTCAAGATGATATTCCTCCGCCCAATAGGAAACGGATTCCACCATAAATTTGCCAAACATATATCTTTCAGAAGCGGTGTCATTGCCGCATCCGCTGGCAGAAGAATTGGCACCTGTATTCGTATATCGGTAATAATAATAAGGAACGATTTTATTAAAGGAGCTGTTTGCATCATAGGTATGATTGTAAACCATATCCATAATAACACCGATTCCCGCCTCATGGAGTGCCTGTACCATCTCCTTGAATTCACGGATTCTGACCTCTCCGTTATACGGATCGGTAGCATAACTGCCCTCGGGAACGTTATAGTTCTTGGGATCGTATCCCCAGTTGAAACCGGAATCGGGATTGCTTTCATCCACGGTCGCATAATCGTATACGGGAAGAAGATGCACATGCGTAACACCAAGCGCCTTCAGATAATCCACACCCACCGCGATACCGTTTTCATTCACAAGTCCCGTTTCCGTAAATGCCAGATATTTTCCCTTGTACTGAGAGCTCTCAATTTTATTGGAAAAATCCCTGACGTGGATTTCCCAAATGGCAGCATCCAAGTAAGAGGAAATGTTGGGCGCAAATACTTCGTCATTCCATCCGTCAGGATCCGTATGGGAAAGGTCCACCACCATCCCGCGGTTTCCGTTCACACCAGCAGCCTTGGCATAGGGATCAACCGCCTCCTGTGTGCCAATTGCCGTTGTCACAGTATAGGTATAATATGTACCGTGTCCGCAAGATTCCGTATGGGTCCAGACACCCTTTTCACCCTTTGTCATGGGAACATTTTTATACGCTTCCACACCGTCACCGGCAGTAAAAAGATTCAACACCACCTTGGATGCAGTAGGCGCCCACACCTTAAATGTGGTTTCATCTCCATTGATTATAGCGCCAAGATCTGTGCCATTGTAGTGATAGGTATCCGCGAAATAGTCGCTGTCAAAAACAGAAGTCGGAATCACGGTTTTACTTCCATATCCCTCAAGCTCCAAACGATACGTTTTTGTAAGGTCCAACGCTTCATCTAGTTCGATATATCCCGTCGTCGCCGCTTTTCCAAGCGTGGAAACCGATTTTACCGAAATTTCTCTATCTCCGTCATAAACCTTGATCTGCGTTTTATCGATAACGGTCATTTTCGGTGTAATACGATACTGAAGCTTGGCTACATCCACCATGCCCGCAAGTGTGATCTTCTTTTTCATTTCGAGTGTTTTACCCCCGTTATCACTGTAATATTGATTTTCATCACCGGATTTCAGATAAATTGATGTTTCTTTGCCGTCAATCATAGCAAAACGATCCTGCTCAAAATCCTTGGTCGCCGTTCCCCATGAGCTTCCGCCGGGGTCCGAGCAATTCTTGCGAACGATAAAGCCCACCTCGTCAATGCCTTCGGGAACATTGATGACTGCCTTTGCACCATAAGCACATTCGTGAAAAACATAACCGGCGCCATCCTTACCGTCCCACCAAGCCCAAACGTCGCAGTTTTCATACGTGCCGCCATGGGTCCAGTAAAATGTCAGCTGGTTGTATCCCTCAATCAAGGGCTCACTATATTCCATGCCGGGTGCCGTAGACTTCGTTTCCTCCGGAGTTGTAGTCGCCGTTTCCCCACTCCCACATGAAGCCAAAAATAGCGAAGCCAAAAACACCAACAAAAGAAAAGCTGATATTGCGTGAATCCGTTTTTTCATCGTCATTACTCCAATCTGCTTCCGTATTTTGAAAAGCGCATGATTTTGATATTTTTATTATAGCATATACCTATATTTTTTGCAAGCCATCGATTCGTTTTGATATTTTGCATAAAAAAACAGGCATCGGACAAAATCCAAGCAGCTGCTTCTGCGTACCGTAGGTTGTGGAAAACATATAGTATTCCAGCATTTCACACTCGGATTCGCAAAGCACAGGAAGATCAATGCTTCCGAAAACCTTCATGCAAAGCGAGCGGCTTTCTTTTTCAAAATCGGCAATACCAAGGGTTTCGCATTGCTTGCACAAACACTTCGCATCGAACTTG
>JBGVLA010000060.1:0-4412 GCA_045124015.1 Eubacteriales bacterium
AAACGATGCCATACCACGGCTCCACGTTTTCAAGCGGTAATACTTGCCATAGGTCATATTTTTGAGAATATGTACCTTCCATTCCAAAAGGATCCAAGCAAGATGCGTCTGCTCCATATCCGCCGCACCAAGTCCCAAGGAATCGGAATGATAACAGCTGATATTTTCGAGCATTCTGAGGATCGCTTGCTCCTCGAGTCTGCCGTTTCTGCCGAAATCCTCCAGCGTCGGCTTCATCATTTCGGTATATATCATATTTTTTCCTTTCACTCGTTTTTTTCTTATGATTATACCATATATTTATGAACAAAACAAGCGTAAAGATATCGATTTTTGTTGACTTTCCAAGTATATTTCAGTATAATAAGGCTATCAAAAACAAAATTACACTTTGAAAAAGTGAGGTTTGATTATGCTTTACCCAAAAAACAAAACAGAAAAGCTCGATATGAGCCTTTTTGAAAATCCAACGGCGGAATATCGCGCAACCCCCTTTTGGGCTTGGAACTGCGAGCTTGACCCCGAGCTTCTGGAAAAAGAGATCGACTATATGAAGGATATGGGCTTCGGCGGCTATCATATCCATCCGCGTGTCGGCTTTGCGACCCCATATCTGACCGATGAATTCATGGCACTTGTTCGCAGATGCCTCGAAAAAGGACGCGAAAACGAGATGCTGACTTGGCTCTATGACGAGGACAAATGGCCCTCCGGCTATGCAGGCGGTCTGAACACCAAGGATATCGAATCCCGTCAGAAATCCCTTTTCATCACATCCATCCCCTACAACGATGGAACGCTCATCACCGATGTAGACAAAATAAAGGCAACGGATAAACTTCCCGAATCCAAATACACATTCGTTGCCTGCTTCGACGTGCTTTTGAACGAGGAAAGCAAGCTCGTTTCTCACAAAAAGATCACTCTTGCAGACGACGTTCCGGAAGGACATGAAAAATGGTTTGCTTATCTGGAATATACCATTCCGACTCCTCGATATAACAATCAGGCTTACTGCGATACTCTTCAAAAGAGCGTGATCGAAAACTTTATCAAAATTACGCACGAAGCCTACAAAAAGAATTTCGGTGAGGAATTTGGCAAGCTGATCCCTGCGATCTTCACGGATGAACCGCAGTTCAGCCGCAAAAAAACGCTTGAATTTGCTTCCGATAAAAAAGGCATCATCATTCCCTATACCACCGATTTCGATAAGACCTTCCGTGAGGCATACGGTGTCAGCATCGAAGAAAATCTCCCCGTTCTCGTTTGGGAGCCTGCCGATGGTATTCCTTCTCCCATTCGTTATTATTATCACGATCATATCGCAGAACGCTTTGCTGTAGCATTTGCAGATACCATCGGTAAATGGTGCGAAGAAAACGGTATTATGCTTACCGGTCATATGATGGAAGAGCCGAACCTCGAAAGCCAGACCTGTGCTGTCGGCGATGCGATGCGTTCCTATCGCGGCTTCCAGCTTCCCGGTATCGATATGCTCTGCGACCACAGAGAACTCAACACCGCAAAGCAAGCGCAAAGTGCCGCGCACCAATACGGCAGACCCGGCGTTATGAGCGAGCTTTACGGCGTTACCAACTGGAATTTTGACTTTAGAGGACATAAATTGCAGGGCGACTGGCAGGCGGCACTCGGTGTAACCGTTCGCGTACCGCATCTTTTCTGGGTCTCCATGGGCGGCGAAGCCAAGCGCGACTATCCAGCGTCCATCGGCTATCAATCTCCTTGGTATACCGAATATAAGCATATCGAAGATCACTTTGCACGTGTCAACACTGTTATGACAAGAGGTAAGGCAGACGTCAAGATCGGCGTCGTGCATCCCGTCGAATCCTTCTGGCTCCATTTTGGTCCCAACGACCAAACCAAAGGCGTTCGCGCAGATATGAATAAAAAATTCGACGAGCTGACGAAATGGCTCCTCTTCGGCTTCCATGACTTTGATTTCATTTGCGAATCGCTCCTGCCCTCTCAGTATCACGAAACCGAAAACGGCTTTGCTGTCGGTGAGATGCAATACGATACCGTCATCGTTCCCGCGATGGAGACCATTCGCTCGACCACGCTCGACGCACTCAAAAAATTCCGCGCCAAGGGTGGTGAGGTCATCTTCCTCGGCGGCGCGCCCATTTACGTAGATGCCGTCGCTTCCGACGAGCCTGCAAAATTTGCAAAGGAATGTAAGGAGATCACTTGGACACGCGGAAGACTTTACGCGGCACTCGAGGATAAAAAGTTCCTTGATATCCGCGAAATGAACGGCTCTGCGGCTTCCAATATGATCTATCAGCTCCGCGACGATGGCAACGTGAAAAACCTCTTTATTTCTCACGTAGACAAGCCCGTAAATTACGACGTTTCTCCCGTCATCGGACACCGCGTATATCTCAAGGGTGAATGGACCGTTCATGAATACGACACCATGAACGGTACGAAGCGCCGTTTGCAGGTCAGATACGAAAACGGCAAGACTGTTTTCCCGTGGGTTTGCGGACACGATTCCTCTTTGCTTCTTGAACTCGTCCCCGGACGCGACATGGAGGAGGGCGGATATCTCCATACCGAAAAGAAATTCGTGAAATCAGAATATCCCGCACATCATGCAGAGTTCGCGCTTTCCGAGCCGAATGTCGTTCTCTTCGACCGTCCCGAATATCGCATCGGCGATGGAGAGTGGCAACCCGCGGACAATGTACTCAAGGTAGATAGCGCCATTCGTGATGCGCTCGGCTATAAGCGCCGCGGCGGCGGTATGGCACAGCCTTGGCTCGAACCGCTCGATAAAAATCCCAAGGATAAAGTCTCGCTCCGTTACCGCTTCCGCTCCGAAATTGCATATGAGGGCGCAAAGCTCGCGCTTGAGGTTCCCCAATACAGCACCGTTACCTTCAACGGCGAAAACGTTCCCGTTATCGTCGACGGCTACTATATCGATGAAGACTCTATCAAGACCATCTCCATGCCGAAATTCAAGATCGGTGAAAATGAGATTGTCATCGATCTCCGGTTTGGCGATATCACACAGGTGGAAGCCTACTATCTCCTCGGCTACTTCGGCGTTGAACATCACGGCGTAACCTCCACCGTTACCAAGCTCCCCGATATTCTCTACTTTGAAAATATCGTAAACCAAAAGCTCCCGTTCTACGGCGCGAACGTTAAGTATTCCTTCAAGATCATGGGCGGCGGCAAAAAGACGATCGAGATTTCCAAATACCGCGGCGCGGTCATCAAGGTATTCGTTGACGGCGAGCATAAGGGCTATGTGGACTTCCCTCCGCACAGATGCGAGCTTGGCGAGCTTTCTGAAGGCGAGCATACCGTTGATCTGATCCTCTACGGCAACCGCATGAATACCCTCGGTCAGCTTCACAATACAAACGATGACATCCCGTGGGCAAACAGCGATTCTTGGCGCACAAAAGGCAGATTCTGGACAGACGACTATATGTTCTATCCGACAGGCATCATGACCTCTCCGAGAATCCTCACGGAAGAAGATTGATTTTTACTCAAAAACAATAAAGACCTCGGCAAGGATTTTCCTTGCCGAGGTCTTTATGCTATTTCGATTTCGCTTTTGAAATATTTCTCTTGAAATGCTACGGCTCTTCTGATTTCCTCTACCGTAAGAAAAACGCCTTCCGGCGCGGCAACGAGTTTATCCTCGTCATCGTCATGGCGATAAATGACGGCAATGATCTTCGCCGTATATTCTTTTACGGGAATATCTACACCAAGAAGATACACGTCCATCTCTTCCCCATCGCCTCCGATAATATGCGGAAGATATCCGTAATTGACAGGATAAACGATGTTTTGATGTTTGGGGTGCGTACTTCCAAGCGGTCGGTCGATTTTGATATGTACCGTTTTGCCCAAAAAGGAACGGGCATCGTTTTTTCTATCTGTCATCATTTTCCATCTCCAAAATCAAACACGACTTTTCCGTCCTCCAATTTCAAATACGCATCAAACGGCTTCCCGCTCTTGCTGATAAACCCCTTGATCTTGGAGCTTCGTCCCGTTTCGAGGAGCATCTGCATATTGGATTTGGAAAGCACACGATGACAGATAAAGCCATATACCGAAAATTCGCATCCCGTTTTCTTATATCCACTGCAACCGTAGCCCTTTCGTCCGCGGATAACGTCTTCTCCACAAAGTGGACATTTTCCGACCACGTCTCCGAAAAATCCCGTATCCTTATCGGTCTCGGGCGGTTCGGGCTTTTGATGGAAGACCTCCGCGATCTCTTTTTCCGCAAGTGCCACGCTATCCGATACGCTGATCTTTCCGTGGTACACCTTTTTGAGAGCCTTGCCCATTTCGCTCGTTTTGTATTTATCCATCGAAATTTTCAAGCGAACAAGCGATTTAATGAGATATTC
>JBGVLA010000061.1:0-16794 GCA_045124015.1 Eubacteriales bacterium
GACGCCGCACCATCTGTACCCAATGTGATATTCATTCCCGACTTAGCCATTTCAGAAAGACGCATGACGCCGGAACCAAGCTTCAGGTTACTCGATGGATTATGGACCGCGGTTGCTCCATTCTGTACCATAATACGAATATCATCATCAGAGAGATGGACACAGTGTGCCGCTGTAATCGGAACACGAAATACGCCGTTTTGCGCAAAAAATTGTGTGGGTGTTACGCCATGTCTTGCAAGACATTCTTCATGCTCAGCTTTGGTTTCGGAAAGATGTAATTGAATACCGATCCCATTTTCCAAAGCAAAATCAGAAATATATCTACAACTGGAAGCAACGGTCGAATATTCCGCATGAATGGACATATCTATCTTTATTCTTCCATCCGCATAATTATGATATTTTTTGAAAAGTTCGATGGATTCAAGAAAGCGAGAATCCTCCTCCGCTTTTATATTGGGATCAAAAGCCACCGCCGAGCGAGAGATATTGGCTTTCAGTCCAGCTTGTTCCGTTGCATCGACAATCTCATCGCAAAAGAAGTACATATCGGAAAAAGACACTGTACCACCTTGAATCATTTCTGCCGCAGAAAGCATTGCCGCCGCATGGACTGCTTCAGGATACAACCTATCTTCTGCAGGAAAAATCTTCTCGTGAAGCCATCTTGAAAGCGGAAGATTTTCAGCATATCCACGAAAAAGTGTCATTGGCACATGAGTATGACCATTATAGAAGCCCGGGCAAAGCAATTTATGCTCACCATTTATAATTCTGTCAAATTTTCCTTCGGGCATCTCCTTACCGATATATGTGATCACTTTATCCTCAACAAGAAGGTAAGCATCATTTTGAACGGTTCCATCCTCAAAAAGAAGTGTGATTTTATCAAATAGTGTTTTCATGTTTTAGTCCTTTATTTTGCAAGTCGATTTATCAAGATCCTTTTCCGATAAATTCCCGAAATACAGAATCCTGTGGTACAAATCGACTGGGAATTTCTATAATATCAGCAAATTCCCTCTGCAGTTTTTCATAGAGTTGTTTTTCGTTTTTGTTTTCGAAATCATATTCGATCGTTTGTAAGACATAGGGCTTAATAACACCAAGCTCATATGGTAAAAATGAATTGATGATATAATCCGCAGTGTTTTCATATGGAATGATATTCTTATCCTCGTTATCCACAACACCTTTCCAAAGCTCAAGTGTTCGTTCAGGTGTAGCACTTCGAAAAAGATAATCACGAACCAATCTTCGTAAAAATCTCACTTCTCTCTTCTCAAATAAAACGCCATATGCTTCAACATCTTCGTCTACGCTTATATAAATAGAGCGCATTGCTTCCTTTGGAAGCAATGCAACGATTTCCGGGTAAATGGCTTGAATCCCCTCAAAAACGATGATTTCGTTCGTTTTGGGCTCATAAGGAATATATTTTTCTCTCGCACCCGTTACAAAATCATATACCGGAAGCTGAGCTGTTTTGCCTTTTAATATTTTGTCAACGCATTCTTTGAATAATAAAAGATCGATCGCAGTAATGGATTCATAATCCGGTTTCTCATCATCGGCGATATCATAGCGACTTCGATAAAAATCATCAATCGAAATGATCTTCGTTGAAATTCCTTTGTTTTCAAATTCTTGCTCCAAAATATAGGAAGATGTTGTCTTTCCCGAGCAAGTCGGTCCTGCCAAAGTTAGAAACCTGATGTTGTCCTGCTCTGCAATGTCATCGGCAATATCCAGAACCTGTTTTTTGTAATGCTCCTCCGCGCGAATCACAAATTCGCGGATTTCGTTTTCATTTTGGAAAACATTGTTGTAAACAAACATAAAACTTGTTTCCTTTTAGCTAAATTATATTACCAAATGTTGCGATAAAAATGAATACTCTTTTCTCGTTTTTCTTTATTTTTCATACCGTTCGGATCCGCCAAATATTCATATGGATATTTATATTCAAAAATACGTTCTATGGATTTCCCATCTCTGGACACCATTTTCGATACCGCACCGGCACCGACAGCAAATATCGTTTGAATCTCTTCCATCATATATACATTATAGAGACCTTCTGTACCGGGAAGCGAAAAACCCACATTTTCCAGATTATTGACCGTATTTTTTTGTCTGTAAATATAATACGGTATGTATCCTGCATTTTTCGCGCTCAACTGAGAATAATCTACACATTTAGAAGTCTCGCTGAACATATGCATCGATTTCATATGATCCTTTTGCTGCGCAAAATCCGCCGCATTTTTGATACAAAGCGTATGGAACGTCAAATTTTCAGGGCGCAGTTCAATAATGCGATCAATAGTATCAGAAAAACTACCAAATCCTTCTCCCGGAAGCCCCGCGATCAAATCTGTATTGATAATCTTGATATCCGCTTTTCTCGCCATTTCAAATGCACGGTAGAAATCAGCAGACGTGTGCTTTCTGCCAACAAGCTCAAGGACATCATCGTTAAGGGTTTGGGTATTAATGCTTACGCGTGTTACGCCATGCGCTTGAATGATATGGAGTTTTTCATATGTGATCGTATCAGGACGTCCTGCCTCCACTGTAAATTCTTCCAATGTTGCAGGGTCAATACGTGCAGTTATGGCATCCAAAAGGATCTGAAGTTGTTTTTCATTCAGCGTTGTGGGAGTACCGCCACCAATATAAACTGTAGTTATCTGCAAGCCGAGCTCATTGATCGTATCGATCGTTTCATTGATATCATGGCAAAGACGTTCCAAGTATGAATCCAAAAGGCTCAAAAGTTTTGCAGATGTAAATGAAACAAAGGAACAATAACTGCATCTGGACGGACAAAACGGAATTGAAATGTACAAACTGCAAGAAGTATCCTTTACACGCGAAATCAACTTTTTCTCCACCAAAGCAATTTCTGTAACCAGACTTGCTTTTTTGGGTGTTACAAGATATTCCTTTGTAAGCGCATTGCGCACTTCCGATTTCGTCTTACCATTATTCAAATCCGAAATAGCAAGCTTAGCAGGACGCACACCTGTGAGAATTCCCCACGAAGGAGTAAGACCCGTCAGTTTTTTTCCTGCCTCAAAAAATGCCTTACCGCATGCAATCTGTTCGGCAGATACTTTGGCGTTTGCTTTTCTTTGTTCGCAAGCAGTCCCCTTTTCTGTTCCTCTTTCGTTGGTTAAAATGACAGTGGCGAAAACCGTATCATCCACACTTTGAACAGAAACATCAGCAGAAAGATTGGAATCTACCGATTCGTTTTTTGAAAATTTTACACCGGGGAAAAACAACATGCAAAGTGTTTGAACATAATATTCACCGATATTGCCACTGATTTGTATTTTCATATATTTATTTTCCTTTTCTTTTTAGTACATCGCTTTCCATCGTAATCGTAACCGGACCATTGGCTTCGATGGAAATATCCATATGTGCACCGAATACACCTGTTTCTACACAAGGAATATCTTTTTTCAAAAGCGAAACAAAATATTCATAAAGCTCATTTGCTCTATCCGGTGTTTCTGACCCTAAAAAATCGGGGCGATTTCCATGAGCATAATTAGCTCCCAAAGTGAAATTGGAAACCACAAGCGCATCGCCACCAATGTCCAATACGCTTTTATTCATTTTGTCGTTTTCATCGGAAAAAATACGAAGCTTAGAAATTTTTGCAGCGAGAAGCTCCGCATCCGCTTTTTCGTCTCCCTTCAAAACGCCAAGCAAAATCAAAAGACCGGCATCAATATGCCCGGCTTGAATCCCGTCGGCAATCACGTTTGCCGAATGCACTCTCTGAATAACAGCACGCATACTTAAAGTTCCTTTCTGGATTGCGACATCACGCGCGATACGCTGCTAACGCCACGAATGCCTTTGATCTTTGCAATAATGCTATTGAAATGGTTGAGATTTTTGCAAGAAACACTAAGGTTGATTGCCGATTGATCGGCATTTCGTTTTTGTGTATTGATCTGCAAGATCGAAACCTTCATTTCCGCAAGTGCAGTACTGATATCCGCAAGCATGGAAATTCTATCATCGGCAATGATCTGCATCAATGCTTCAAAGCGAGCTTCCTTGTATTCGCCGGAATTCTTTCTCCACTCTACGTTGACAAGGCGATCTTTATCCGTAGCAGTAGAATTGATCAAATTGACACAATCGCACTTATGGACAGAAATACCATAACCTTTTGTTATAAATCCAACGATACTGTCTCCGGGCAAAGGATTACAGCATTTCGCAAATTTAACAGAACAACCTTCCAAACCATCCACGATAACGCTTCCGTATTTGCTGGAATGCTCGGGTCTGATTTCTGAGATCGCAATTTGAGATGCTTCCGTAATTTGAGGCTCTTCGGGAGCAGGTTTGATCACTTTATCATATTCATCACGTAATCTCTTTGCGACTTTATTGATAGAAAGACCGCCATAACCGATAATATTAAAGAGATCATCCGCGGAATCCATACCAATACGATTGGCAACTGTTGTAGCGATCGTGTGAAATTGTTCGTCGTTGAAGGAGCCGGGGAATTTTTTCATTTCGGAAAGGATCTCATTCTTACCTTCCACGATATTTTCTGCACGGCGCTCTTTTTTGAACCATTGACGAATCTTGGCACGAGCTTCACTCGTTTTTACAATATTCAACCAATTTCGGCTGGGTCCTTTCGACGAAGAGGATGTAATGATCTCGACAATTTCGCCATTCTCAAGCGTTCTATCAATCGGAACGATTTTTCCGTTTACCTTTGCACCAACCATTCTATGACCAACTTGTGAATGAATATGATATGCAAAGTCAATACAGTTAGCATTTTGCGGTAAAGTAACAACGTCGCCATTGGGGGTAAATACGAATGTTTCATCCTGAAACATATCGATTTTCAAAGCATCAATAAATTCGTCATGATCCGCTGTGGTAGATTCGGCTTCAATCAGCTTGGAAACCCACTCAAGCTTTTTATCAAGACCGCCGTCGCTCTTTTCGCCTGATTTGTACTTCCAATGCGCAGCAATACCGTATTCCGCAACATGATGCATTTCCCAAGTACGAATTTGAACTTCAAAAGGAATACCGTCATGACCGATAACAGTCGTATGAACAGAACGATACATGTTGGGCTTAGGAGTGGAAATATAATCCTTGAAGCGTCCCGGCATGGAATTATACATATCGTGAATAATACCAAGAACCGAATAGCACTCAAGCTCGGTATTTACAATGATGCGCACTGCATAAAAATCGTAGATTTCATCAAAACTCTTGTTTTGACTATACATTTTTCGATAGATACTGTATACCGATTTCACACGGCCTTCCAATGTGCAATCAATACCGGATTCTTTGACCTTTTGCTCAATGGCGCGCATATTGTTATCAACAAGATCTTTATTGATGCCGAATTTTTTATTGATATCGTTTTCGACCTCGTGAAAACCAATCGGATCCAGGTAAGAAAGACAAAGATTTTCAAGCTGTTGCTTGATCTTTTGCATACCGAGACGGTGTGCAAGAGGCGCATAGACATGCATGGTTTCAAGAGCGATCGAGCGACGCTTTTCTTCCGGTTGCGCATTCAAGGTACGCATATTATGAAGTCGATCTGCAAGTTTAATAAAGATGACACGAATATCCTTCGTCATAGCAAGGAGCATCTTGCGAAGATTTTCCATATGAAGGCTATCCTTATCGTTGAACGGAATTTGAACAAGTTTTGTAAGACCGTCAACCATTTCAGCGACCTGATCACCAAACTCTTTTTTCAGTTTAGGTAAGTCAATCTTATCCGAACAATCCTCGACAGTATCATGCAAAAGTGCTGCGCAGATGGAATCTGTATCCAACCCCAACTCCGCAACGATCTCTGCAACGGCGATCGGATGGCATATATAGGCTTCTCCGCTCTTGCGGAACTGACCCTCGTGCAGCAAACTTGCTGTTTGATATGCCTTTGTAATTTTTTCTATATTATAATTCTTTCCGCTTGTGGCAATCGTATTCAATAATAATTCAAATCCGTCTTCCATGGGTAAAATTTCCTTTCAAATGGGATTAAAAGATTGCTTTATTTTTTCAGCAATGTTTTCATAAGCGGTGTACCTGTCAGGTCTTTTTTATCCTTAGTTTCCAAACGCTTAATATAATATGTTGAGAGATTGATTTTTGCAAGCTCAATCAATTCCGCTTGCGCAAAAACTTCCAAAGCAATACGAACCTTCAAATACGAAATATGCGGAATCGGTGCCAAAAATTTCATAATGGAGATCTGTTTGCCACGTTTATAACTCATATCGAGTAATAGTTTATAGACAGATGTAAATTCGGCTCTCGAGGGAATGTCCTCTAAGTCGCAATCCAATTCGCCACGTTTCATTTCCTCGAATTCCCCTTCGATCGTTTCCAGTTCATTCCAAGACCATTCGGAAAAATCAACATCACGAATAATCAGCTGGAGCGTTTTGCTTCCTCTGAATTCATTGATATTAAGAGAACACAGCACGTCAACGCGGTCATGAAGAACAAAGCCCTCATTCATCAGATTGTAACCAAAACATATTGCCGAAACATCCAAATCATTTTTTCGTAAAATCAAGCGAGAATGCTTTCCTTGACTCAAAGGAACAAGCTCCATAATGGTAGCATCCCGCAAAACAAAAATCGGTTCAGGATTTTTGGCGCCATATGGCTCAAGCTTGGCAATCTCATGAATCGTTTCCATTGAAATTTCAGATTCCGTAATTTCGGCTTCAACCATAGTTTTCGAAATGCAATCCGGCGAAGCAAGCTTTTCTTTCGCGTATTGATTCAATGCTGCACAAAAATCTTTCAAATGATCTCTTTCAACAGAAAGCCCCGCAGCAAGCTCATGACCACCATATTTTGTAAGCAAAGAATCACAATGAGCAAGTGCTTCCACCATATTGAGCCCTTTGATGCTTCTCGCAGAACCCTTTCCGATATTGCCTTCTTCGCTATCGAAGGAAATCAAAATAGACGGCTTTCCAAATTGCTCCGTGATTTTGGACGCAACGATTCCGATCACACCTTGATGCCAATGATTGCTAGCAAGCACAAGAACACTTTCATTTTCAAGATCATGCTCACGCTCAATCTGAGCCAACGCTTCCGTAAAAATCAAATTTTCCGTTTGCTGTCTCTCACGATTGATCGCACAAAGCTCATCTGCGATAATATCTGCAACTTGCGGAGAAGATGCAAGAAAAAGCTGGACCGCTCGAGCGGCATCTCCAATGCGTCCGGCAGCATTGATCCTTGGCGCGATCGTATATCCGATAACAGAGGATGTGATCTTCTTTGCAGGATCAATTCCAACGGCGCGGAAAAGCGCTCTGACACCAATATTCCGTGTGGATGAAAGCATGCCAAGTCCCATATAGACCATAATTCGGTTTTCATCATAAAGAGGCATAACGTCTGCGATGGTTCCGATGGTAACAAGGTCGATATATCGTTTGCACATATCCTTTATCGTAAAGATATTGTATTCACCACAATTGACAAAATCAAGCTCCAATGCGCAAATGACCTTAAAAACGACACCTACACCGGAAAGTTCTTTGAAGGGATATCCGCAATCATGTCGACGAGGATTGACGACCGCACAGCATTTTGGAAGCTCCGGACGACACTGATGATGATCGGTAACCACAATATCAAGTCCGATCTCATTGGCATAAGAAATCTCATCGATCGCCGTGATCCCCGTATCTACCGTAATGACAAGAGAAGTTCCCTTATCCTTGATCATGCGAAAAGCACCTGTATTCAATCCATACCCTTCGCTTTCTCGCGTCGGAATATAGTAGTCAACATCGGCACCATGTTCTCGCAGGTACATATAGAGTATCGAAACCGAGGTAACGCCATCCACATCGTAATCACCGTAAATTGTGATTTTCTCTTGATTTTCAATGGCGCTTCTGATTCTTGAAACCGCAGATTTTATATCCTTCAAAAGATAGGGGTCATACAGAAAAGAATCCGATTTTGCAACAAAAGCCTTTGCTGCTTCCGGCTTTTCATAACCACGGTTTATCAGCAATTTTGCGCAAAGAGGACTTGTTTTTAAGGCGTTTGCCAATTGCTGTGTCATCATTTCGTCATGCTCCGCAACAAGCCAACGATTTCGATCAAACATATTCAAGACCCTCCTTTCGCATCAGATCGTATTTTAGATAGTATTATATAATGTTTATAATAAATTGTGATAGCGCTCCATAAATGAAAGCGCACATTTGATGCCATCGACAGCCGCACTTGTAATACCACCGGCATATCCTGCACCTTCACCACATGGATACAGATTTTGAAATCCGAGAGCCAAATATTGTTCTGTTCTCGGTATCCGCAAAGGCGATGACGTTCTAGTTTCAACACCTGTTAAAAGAGCATCGTCTGTAGCAAAGCCTTTGATCTTGCGATCGAAATTCATAAGCCCAAAGCGTAAAGATTCCGCTACAAAATCAGGCAAGACCGTATCTAGCGATGTCATGGTAACACCGCCATCACGATAAGTCGGCAAAATTCGCGTAGGCTCCTTGCCGTATGTTTTTCCGAGGAAATCACCAACCGTTTGACAAGGTGCATAATAATTCTTGCCACCTGCGATATAAGCTTTCTGCTCAAGTGCTCTTTGGAATTCGACAGCAGTTTCGATCGTATTGCCATAATCTGAAGGATTGACAGAAACAGCAAGCGCACTATTGGCATTTCGTCCATCGCGCGAATAATTACTCATACCGTTGGTTACAACACCGCCGTTCTCGCTTGCGGCAGAAACAACTTGTCCTCCGGGACACATACAAAAGGTATAAACCCCACGATCACCGTTATAGCAGGAAAGATTATATTCACCTTTAGGAAGCAAAGGATTCCCTGCAGATCGTCCATAAAGTGCAAAATCAATATCTTCCTGCAAATGTTCGATACGAACACCAACGGAAAAAGCCTTGGGAATCATCGAAACGCCTTTAGAAGAAAGCATGGAAAACGTGTCTCTGGCGCTGTGTCCAAGGGCCAAGATCAATGCACCGCACGGAAAATCTCCTTTGCTTGTATGCACAGAAACTACTTTTTCATTGGAAACAGAAAAATTTTCGAACCTTGTATCGTAATAGATCTCACCGCCAAGTTCACGAATCCTATTCTCTATACGCGAAACAACGATCTTTAGATAGTCCGTTCCAATGTGGGGCTTTGCTTTATAGAGAATTTCATCGGGAGCACCATACTCGTGAAAGGTCGACAGAACAAAGGAGCATTTCGAATCATTGATACGAGTTACTAACTTCCCGTCAGAAAACGTACCGGCACCTCCAGCCCCGAATTGAATATTGGACTCAGGATCCAATATTCCAAACCGGGAAAATCTCTCGACATCCATCGTACGCTTTTCAACATTGGAGCCTCGCTCGATCACGATAGGAGAATATCCCTGTTCAGCAAGCATCAGCGCACAAAACATCCCGCATGGTCCAAAGCCAACGATAACAGGTCGTTCTGTTAAAGGCTCATCTCCAATTTTCACATGGATCTTTTCTTCTGCAAGAGGAACGATCCCCTCTTTGGCAAGCAATTTTTCATCCACATGAGAAGATGAAAAAACTTCCGCTGAAACAGAATACACAAAACAAATGTTGTCTTTTTTTCTGGCATCGACGGAAGTTTTATAGATTTTCATTTCGCCAATGGATTTTTTTGAAAAGAATTTCGAAAGACGATGCTTTGCAATTGCAAAAGCCTCGTCTTTCGAAATTTCAAATGGTAATTTGATATTTTGAATAATGTATTGAGTCATCATGTTAATTTGCTTTTTTAGTAAATGTTACTTTAATGGATTCTCTTGATTTTTGCACAAAGACAACATCGATCCCCTTATGCTTGGTTTCATAAATAAGAGGGAGGTCAAAGGTTTGCGGTGCTTCCGTATTGGAAAGATTGATAGAAACAGAAGAAAGATCAACGTATACTTGAAGATCACTTTCGGATATTTGGCTGATCTGACTTCCCTTACCTTGAATTTCAAAGTTTACTTGTGTAAAATCGTATTCGATCGTGTAGTTTCTCTGCAAGATCGAACCGCCTTTCACTGTAACCGTAAAATTATGAAATTCGCGCGTAGCAGAATCTCCGATAACGATACAAACCCAAATTACGATCGCACAAAGAAGAGACAAAATACGAAGAACCATATCCACGCGTCGGCTATGTACGACGGTGTAATCGTCAGAATCCGTTTCACGTATATCTTGCGGTTCTTTTTTAGAAAAAAAGTTTTTCAAACTTTTATCATAATTCATAACAATAACCCCTTTCCAAGAGTATCAATTCGCTTCGGGATCCGATGCACCGAGCAAAGCATTTAATTCATGTTTCAAAGAGTTATAATCGTAATTTCTTCGCAATTCACCATTGAGCGCAATCGAGATCGTACCTGTTTCTTCCGAAACGACAATGACAACGGCGTCGCTCTCTTCGCTCATACCGATCGCAGAGCGGTGGCGTGTACCAAGATCCTTAATGATATCATCATTTTTGGACATCGGAAGGAAGCAACCGGCAGCAAAGATTCGATTATTATGGATCACGACCGCACCATCATGCATAGGTGCCTTATTAAAGAATATATTTTTCAACATTTCAACGCAAATGTCAGCATTGATTACGGTACCGGTTTTGATAATATCTCCCAAAGGAGTATTTCTTTCAATGATGATCAATGCGCCCGTATATTCACGAGCAAGCTCACTGACCGCTTGACAAATGTTGGCAATATTATCACTTTCGGCAATTCCTTTTTCTTTGGAGATCGTATTCTTAAACGTTTTGAAAGAACTGCTGCCCACCTTTTCGAGAGCCGCACGAAGTTCCGGCTGAAACAGAATAACCAGCGCGATCAGACCGATCTGCACAACATTGGAAAGCAGAAAACTCATCGCCCGCATTTCCAATATGAGGCTGACAATCAAAACAGCTAAAACGATAACAACACCAGTTGCCAATTTGCTTGCGCGCCGCTCACGAATAAATTTTACAATGTAATATATGATAATAGAAACGAGGAGAATATCCAGAATATCGATAAACCGAAACTCCTCAATTAAGAACTTGATATTGTTAAAGAACTTTTCCAAGACAGTACACCTCCGTCTTTTATTTTTACATATCTATTATACAATATTATTTCTTATAAATAAATAGTTTTTTGATAATTTTTTCTAACTTTTTTCAAAAAATATTGGTCTTTTTTCGTATAATGTGATATACTGAATATAACAAAAAATCAGTTCCGAGGTGAAAAGTATCATGTCAATGAACGTTATCAAAAAAATCGGAAAGGCTTGCTTTCATTTAATGAAAAAAGACAAGCGACCTTTCACATCCGCAATCATTCTTGCAGCAGGAAAAGGTGAACGAATGAAAAGCGAAGGTGTCAGCAAGCAGCTTATGGAGATCGAAGGAAAACCCGTTGTTGTTCACACATTGCTTGCATTTCAAAAATCTCGCCACGTTGACGAAATCATCGTTGTCGGCGCAGAGAGCGAACTTGAACTTTATAAAGAATTCAAAAAAACATATAAAATCGGGAAACTGAAAATGGCTGTCGGCGGCGGTTCTTGCAGAGCAGTCTCAGCGCAGCACGGCTTTATTTCCGTATCGGATGAATGCGGAAATATTGTCATTCATGACGCAGCACGATGCCTTATAACAACGGAAGATATCGACCGTGTTATCAAAGAAGTGTATCGCACAGGTGCTGCCATTGCAGCAAAAAAAGCAACCGATACCATTAAAAAAACAGACAGCCATGGCTTTATCACAGAAACCGTCGACCGTTCTTCGCTTTGGCTTGCGCAAACACCTCAGGCTTTCAAAAAATCTGTTTATGAAGTTTCCCTTGCAAAAGCCAATATCTTGGACGCATCGGTTACGGATGACGCCATGCTTGTTTCCAATGCCGGCTTCCGTGTCAAAATCGTGGAATGCCATCACGAAAACATCAAGATCACCACACCGGAAGACCTTCCTATTGCAACCATGATTCTTGAAAAGCGAAGACAGATAAAAGAAAACAAGAAAGGAAATGAGGAAAAATGAAACTTAAAATTGGACATGGATATGATGTACATCGACTTGCCGAAAACAGAAAAATGATCATTGGCGGCGTAGAGATCCCGTACGATCTGGGACTTCTGGGACATTCTGATGCAGACGTTCTTTGTCATGCCGTTTCCGACGCACTCCTTGGAGCTGCAGGAAAACGTGATATCGGTTATTATTTCCCGGACACTGATGAAAGATACCACGGAATCTCCAGCCTCTTGTTGCTCGCCGAGGTAAAGAAGCTTTTGGACGCAGACGGCTATCAAATTGGCAATATTGATTGCACGCTCATTGCGCAAAAGCCCAAAATGGCGCCCCATCTTACCGCAATGAGAGAAAACATCTCTTCTGTATTACAAATTGCTATGGATGACATCAATATAAAAGCAACAACCGAAGAAAAGCTCGGATTCACAGGACGCGGCGAAGGAATTTCCGCTCATGCAGTTTGTATCCTTGAAAAGCATTGATTTCCCATTTTAGCAAAAATCGCGGTTTCTAAAGTTAGTTTTACAACATTCGATGTTTGTTATTGTTCAAATTGGCGTATTTTAACAAATTCAACAAAATATTTTTGTTTACAATATTTTCCATAAATCCATTGCTTTTGGTGCCATTTTATGGTAATATATTATTGCAAATATATGAAATTCACAAATTGCGACATATAAAACTAAAGAAATGGAGAAAAAATATGCAACCGAGAATAAAAATAATGATTGCTGACGAAAGTGAAAAATTCCGTGCAGATTTGAAAGAAAACCTCTCTAAATACGGTATTGAAATTGTCGAAGAAACAGGAGAAGGAACGGATGTCTATTCTAAAATCAAACGCTCCCTTCCGGATGTTGTTTTAATTGATGTTTGGTTACCAAAGCTTGATGCGATCCAAATCATCCGAAAGACCAACCAACTTTTTAACCCCTCCGCACCACCGCCTGAGTTCATTGTATTTTCTTGTTGTTCCAACCCCAACCTTTTTGAGGAAGCTACCGAAGCCGGTGCTGCATACTGTATGCAAAAGCCGATCGATTACACCGTTCTTTACGAA
This sequence comes from Eubacteriales bacterium, assembly GCA_045124015.1. Taxonomy (GTDB): domain Bacteria; phylum Bacillota; class Clostridia; order Oscillospirales; family CAG-272; genus QALR01. Next base: position 13,190 of record JBGVLA010000061.1, read on the forward strand.
CGAATTCTGCGAATTTATAAAAATCGAACCAACAATTCTGCAAAGCCCAAAACGACTCGAAATAGTCAATTCCTTCCCGACAGAAATGATCTGGAAGCGCAAGTTACAGGAATCATCCATAAAATTGGTGTTCCTGCACATATCAAGGGATATCAATATCTTCGTACGGCAATCATCATGACCATTGAGGATAGCGAGCTGATCAACGCCGTTACAAAGATCCTATATCCGACTGTTGCGAAAAAATATCAGACGACATCCTCGCGTGTCGAACGTGCTATTCGCCATGCGATCGAAGTCGCATGGGACAGAGGCGATCTCGATACATTGAATGCATATTTCGGATATACCATCCAAAACCAACGCGGTAAGCCGACGAACTCCGAATTTATCGCCATGATTGCAGATAATTTGAGACTCAGAAACAAAATTTCATAAAAGAAGCGGACATGCTGTAGCATGTCCGCTCGTTTTATCTCAAATCAAATGCTGTCCATTGATATTCAACTTAAAAACAAGTCCAAGCTTTTCCGCCGCTTTTCGGCAAAGGATCATACGCTCCAAAAAGATTTCAAAATAGTCCATGACAGAACCAAAGGAAGTATCAACACTCAAAATCAACGTGATTGTTTCTTTGTTTTCATCGATAACGAGTTCAGAAGATTCCACAGAATAATTCACTCTGTCATGAATATCAAAAGTTGAGATATCACGATTACGAACACGGCTCCTGCGAACATCCGATTTATCCGCCAGAATAAGTGCCGCCGCCATTGCGTTAATTGGAACACCCGTACCTTCATCGTGATTACCGATGGTCGAAACGATATCCGCAATATCCTCGGCATTCATACCTAACTTATCCAAGATACGAAACGCCATTACCGCCCCGCTCTGAGAATGATCTGCTCGATTGACCAAATTGCCGATATCGTGCATATATCCTGCGATTTTGACAAGCTCGATCTCATGATCAGAATAACCAAGTGTTGTCATGATCTTCGCTGCCATATCGCTGACACGCAAAACATGAGCAAAACTATGTTCCGTATACCCCAGCGCAGACAGTGCTTCGTCTGCCTTCTTGATATAAGTTTTGATAGCAAGATTGGTTCTGATTTCATTAAATGTTAAAGCCATGACAAGTCCTCCGTTTCGTTTCTTATTATATATCATACCATAAAATCCAATTCTCGTCAATATCAAAAATGCGCCGCGAAAAATCGCGGCGCATTTTATATAGATCAATATTCAATGACAACCATCTGATGGCAAACGAATTTATCTACGGTATAGGAAAGTGTTCCGTTTTCATAGGTGTATTCGATATCCTTCATCTGAGGCGCAAGATATACACGCTTGGGTGTTTCTTTGATCTTAACAGCTACTTCTGTTTCATAAACAGGAATAAGATCTTCGATGATCTCCGTCTTCTGACCACGCTTTACGGGAGCGGCATAAAGAAGATGGTTGATATAACGATGTTCATCCTTCTGATGCATAAGAGTGGTAACACCCTGTGCAGGAAGATTGGTAGAAAGAGTCTTATTTTCTCCGAGAAGAAGATCGAGAACATGTGTTACTGTCTCACGAGCAATGAGCGCACCCGTAAGCGCATATTCTGTGAATACGTTGAATGCAATGTAAGCACCCTCTGTGCCAACGGTGATTGCAGGATAATTCTTCGAGATATCGTTCGGAGTCTGAGCATGGCTGCAGAAATGTTCAACGGTTCTTTCGAAGTAGGGATCTTCACGAACGCCGATGACCTCGCCTGTTGCCTTGATTTCGCAGGAAGGCTCGTAGATGCAGTAAGCAGCATTCCAAAGACCGTTCATTTCAAAGCCGGGACGGAGATATGCGGGAACATATTTGCACTTGCCAACATATACTGCGCCAAGATCAAGCGCAAAGCCGCTGCCGTCGTTCATCAATGCAGATTCGCCGGAAGCGAGGACCTTACCACCCTTTGCGGTGAAAGCTTTGATCTTTTCCGCGAGCTTAGCGTCAATGATGCTATTATCGGTCATGATGAGGACCTTATATTTTTCAAAATCGCTTTCGGTATCCACAACGTCAAAGGGATATTTACCTTCGAGGAGGATTCTGGAAGCGCCAACACTTCCCTTCCAGGAATGCTTGCCGGGGGGATATGCACCGGGGTGCATATAGCCGAATACCGCTTCCTGACCGAGGATGGCCACGTCAGCAACTGCGGTTACATTATCGCACCACGCTTCTTTCTCTTCCACTTCTGCATAAGCCGCGCCAATAAGCTTATATGTAGCCTCATCCATAAAGCCGAGAGGATGGAGCTGATCGCCGATGGAGCATTTTGCACCGTTTGCAAGAGAGAGCGCTGCTTCATAGCGGAGCGCGTTCGGATGCTTAAAGCCGCCAAATTCACCCCAGCTCTTATGGAATTTACCCGTCATACCGAGGAAGTCCATACCAAGGCTTCTTGCGTAAGCCGCGGAAAGCGGGAAATGGTCGTAGCCCCAACCGCCTGTAGGCAAGCTTTCGATTTCAAGATGGGTGTTACCGTGAGCAAATTCACGATTACCAATCGGAAGATGTCCTGCGTTGTGGAAGATGGGAAGACCGGGACGAACCGAGTCAACGGTTTCTCTCATGCGCTTTGTGTAGTTGTTGTAGGTTTCAACTGCAAGATTGTAAGCGTTTACGGGATTGTAGGGATCAAGACCGCGCTTACGCATTTCTTTTACACAAGTCTGGCAGTAGCAAGGAATGATGGCAACGATATCGGTGAAAATACCGTCCGCATCATAGTTTTCGCAAACCTCCTTGACCTGCGCGAGAAGATAATCGAGGTAAGGTGTATTGAAGCAGAATCTATGATAGCCGGGAACCTTAAAGGAAGGTGTCCAAGCGGGAGTATCGTCATCGTTACGAATGAGCCATTCGGGATGTTCTCTTGCGGTCTTTTCGTCAAGACCTGCGGAGAGGTAAACGGGAGTTTTGACACCGATCTCATGAGCCGCTTCGATCTGTGCGCCGAGCAAGTCAAAATCAAGCTCAGGATGCATCACGTTCGCTTTGGAAGGGTGATAAGCCCAGCCATGGTGGCATTTGGAAAATACGGTGATGGAGTCAACATGACCCACCTTCAGCGCGTGCTGAAACTGTTCTTTGGAAAACTTGCTGCCGATATCCTTCACAAATTCACTTGTGTGGAAATCGAGATGGACTTGTCTGAATCTCATAGCTTTTCTCCTTTGAATGAATTTAATAATATAGACTGCGCCTTGCGGCATTATCATTTACGATTTTTCTAAAATATAATATGGGTCGTCAAAAAAGCCTTGATAGCGCGAAACAGTAATGTTATCACCGGTATCAAAAGTGTCGTAATGCGCTTCCGAAACCTCGAGTATAACTTTTTTTCCGTCTATTTCCACGGTAAGCTCATAATGAATGCTCTTAAATTTCCCGGAAGAAAGATGAGCCTCTTTATCCTCAATTTCCAAAACCAGTTCCGTCGGCTCTGAAAAATCAAGCGAATAGTTGAGGTTGTTCATCGTTGCGTAGAACGCGAGCCAAGAAAGGAGCGGAACGCAAATCACGTACGCGATGCAGTCTCCCGT
>JBGVLA010000062.1:0-5049 GCA_045124015.1 Eubacteriales bacterium
AATCATCAAATCCAAACTTGAGGTTAACACTGTTAACCTCGTATGTTGTGATGGATATTATACCGCATTTTTACCAAAAAGTCAATATTTTTTTGTATATTTCTTGTCGGTTTTTGAATTTTTTGAATAATTTCCAAAATGATTGCTTTTTTTGAAAAAATGCAGTAGAATAAGAATAGAAAAAATTTTGGGTGGAGGAAAATATGGAAGAAATTTTGAATCATGACCCCTTGCGTGATAGGCTTATCATCGCGGGCATTGCTGAGATTGAACAACATGGAATCGCAGGCTTTTCTCTTCGCCGTGTGGCGGCGGCTTGTAATACCTCTTGTGCCGCGCCCTATAAGCATTTCAAAAACAAAGATGATTTGATTTTGGAGATCATTCGCTATGTGAACCGCCAATGGGAGCTTTTGCGCGATCAGATCTTGTCGCTCTATACGGGAGAATCGATGGAACGCATCGTCGAGGTCTGTGTGGCATATATCCGTTTTTGGGTAGCCAATCCTAATTATCGTTTTGCGCTCAAAGCACCGGGAAAAGAATATAACGCTTCCAAATTTTCAGAAAAGCCCAATGATGAAAAAACGATTGAAAATTTGATTCGTGCTTATTGTGCTGGAAATCAAGTAGAATTCGAAGAAACGGAACGTATGGTCTATGCGGTGAAAGCGATTCTTTACGGGATGACGGCGATGCTGGATGATGGAGAATTGCAGAATAAACCTCAAACATATGAAAATATCCGAAAAACACTTCGCATAGAACTTAACATATAAATCAAACGCCAACAGGAAAATACCTGTTGGCGTTTGGTGCTTTATGCGTAATTGCCGATAGACTTGTTCGCAGATCTTAGATTCTGAATATCTTCGCGCGGTCATCTTGAGCGAAACACCGCCCTGATTCCGCCTGCGGTGATTTTGCTTTCGCAAAATTTCGACTTCGGGCTTCGCCCTTCGCTAAGAATGGCGGGGCGGTATGTAGTCGAATGGATCTCGCGGACGTAGCAATCCATTTGAACATAAAATAAGCATATCTTAGTTTCCGCATTCGATGCTGATTTCTGTGAACAAACCGAGCAGATCTTGGACGGTCGTTTGCTTTTTTTCTTCGCCACAGCGATCAAAAACAATGCCGCCTTTGTGCATCATGATGATGCGGTCGCCGTATTCCACAGCGTAACGCAGATTGTGTGTTACCATCATTGCGGTGAGCTTCTTTTCAGAAACGATCTTTCCTGTCAGCTCCATAATGAGTTCTGCTGTTTTGGGGTCGAGTGCGGCAGTGTGTTCATCCAAAATCAGAAAATCGATGGGTGTCATTGTGGTCATGAGGAGCGCCATCGCTTGACGTTGTCCTCCGGACAATGCACCTGCGCGAATGTCCATCTTGTCCTCAAGCCCAAGCCCGAGAGACGCAAGCATTTCGCGGTATTCTCCTATACGGCTTTTTGTAACGCCACGGGTAAGACCAAATCTTTTGCCTTTGTGGTCAGCGAGTGCCATGTTTTCCGTGATGGTGAGACTGGGGCAAGTGCCCATGGCAGGATTCTGATATACACGTCCGATTTTGGCATATCGACGGAATTCGGGAATATCTACGATATTTTTCCCGCCAACGAGGATTTCACCCTTTTCGATCGGAATAGAACCGCAGATGATATTGAGCATGGAGGTCTTACCACTGCCGTTTGAGCCGACGATGGAAAGAAATTCGCCTTTTTTAACGGAGAGTGAAAAATCTTCAAAGAGCGTCATTTCCGTAACTTCGCCGGGGTTATAGATTTTTGTGATATTACGAAGCTCAAGCATGGGGTGCACTCTCCTTTCCATCGGATTTTTTTGTGGCTTTGGTCTTTATTTTTTTGCGTTCGCTGAGGACGAGTGCGATCGTAAAGATGATTGCCATAATGAGCTTGTTATAAGCGCTCGGCATACCAAGTCTTTGTGCGATCGTCAGACATGCTTGATAAATGATGGCGCCCAAAATGACCTTGGTCGTAGCTTTCATTCGGTGAACGCGAGAGAAAACGGAAAGTCCGATGATGAGAGAAGCAAGACCGATAACGACCATGCCGATTCCCATGCTTTGGTTGACGTTGCCCGAGATCTCCGTATAAAGAGCGCCTGCAACGGCGGCGTACGCATTGCCGATACCAAGACCTAAAATTTTACTGTTGCCCGCATCCTTTGCCTGTGTGGTAACGAACTGTGTGTTGTCTCCTGCTGCGCGGAGCAAAAGACCGCATTTGGTTTTAAGGAAAGCATCAAGTAAAAGTTTGAAAGCAACTGCCATCACGAAAAACAGTACCAGATCGCGAAGACCGCTGACAATGCCGATTTTGTTGGGGATGAGGCTGATAGGGAAGACTGCGGTAAGCGTTTCCAAATCTCGGCCAAAGGGGATCATCGCGGAGCTTTCACCTGCAAAATCTCCGTAAAGTCCTGCCGTAACGGCAACGAGATTGACAGAGATCAGCATTGTGGAAACGAGAATACCGCAAAGGAGAGGCTTGATTTTCAGCTTTACATGGAGCAAGCCTGTAATCGTGCCGAAAAGAAAACCAACGATAAAAGATAGGATAAGTCCAAGCCAAGGATTGACACCATGTGAAACGAGCAAGCCATAAGCCACCGCGCCCGCAAGGAAAGTTCCTTCTACGGTCATGTCGGGAAAATCCAAGATGGTATAAGAGATATAGTATCCCATGGCAATCAGGGCAAAGACGAACCCGGATTGCAGGAATGTAATACAAGTGTTCAGAAAAATGGTCATAGTGAATAATCTTCTTTAGTTATTATTGGGTTCAGTATTTACATAGGTTGCGTCTTCCTTGCCGTAAGTGAGGCCGAGTCTATCCATTGCCTCTTTGTTAAGAACGATGGATGCATCTTTGATCTCCTTGACAGCCATTGTGGAAGCGTCTGCGCCGCCGAGAACCTCGATTGCCATTTCACCGCTTGCGAATCCGACAGCGATGTAATCAATGGATGCGGAGGCGATGCAACCTTTTTCTACCTGTTCTACTTCGGAGCCGTAAACAGGAATATTGTATTTTTCAGCGGCTGTGAGAACGATCTCAAGATTTTCAACGACGTTGTTATCGGTGAAATTGTTGATACAATCGACCTTGGATGCGAGCTTTTCAGCAGCGGCAGGAATATCGGAAGCATTTTGAACAGCTTCTGCGATAACGTTGAGACCTTTTGTATCACAGATGGTTTTGAATCTTGCAAGATTGGAAATGGAATTTGCTTCGGAAGAAGTGTAAAGAATACCGATGTTTTTTGCTTCGGGTTGGATGGTTTGGATCAAGTCAACCTGTTTTTCAAGATCGAGCACATCAGCGGTACCTGTGCAAAGGTCGCCGGGAACTTCGAGAGAATCTACAAGCTTTGCAATAACAGGATCGGAAACTGCACAGAAAATAACAGGGATATCGGTGCCGTTGGTGGCGGCAAACGCGCTTGCGGCTGCAGGTGTTGCGATTGCAATGATGATATCGTAATCGGCAGCAACCATGTTGCGCGCAAAGGTGTCGCAATCGGAAACGGCGCTGTTGCTGGAGCCGATCTGACGATCGATCTTGATATTAAGGCCAGAAGCGTTAAGCGCGTTTTCGATGCCTTCATAACAGTTGTCGAGAGATGCGTGGCTCATAAACTGAATGACGCCGACTTTAATTTCGCCGTTGTCTGAGCAGGATGCGAAGACTGCGAGAGAAGAAATCAAAAGTGCTGCGATCAAAAAAATGGAGATGAATTTTTTCATAAAAATACCTCTTTCAAAAATATTTATTTTATAGCATTCGCCAATAAAACCGTAAGTAAACAAAAAATCCCAAGCATTGCTATACAATGCTTGGGACGAATATCAAAAAACGAATCCGCGGTACCACCCAATTTAGGGAAAACCTCACTTTTATGTGTACTAACATACACAGTGCGAATGATAACGGATGCACACCCCGTCGAAGCCTACTTGCCAAAAGGAGTTCGGTTCGCCCTCGAAAGTCCATTCGCGCCATTCCTCTTGCCGCAATCACACCGTCTGCGACTCTCTTGAAAGATGATGTTGACGTTACTTCTCTTTCTCATTGGTTTTTAGTATGTTAATATTATAAAGGCAAACAATCGCTTTTGTCAAGAACTTTTTTTGAAAAAAAGTTTTTTTGGAAGATAACAATATTTTTAGAGAAAAAACCTGTGTGTTTTGCACAAAAGAAAGCGACAGATGTTTTGGATGACAATCTGTCGCTTTATGTATTGGCGTATCTTTATCTCTTGATTTTGAAAACCTTTCTTAGAAGAGGGGATAGCATTTTGGGGGATTTAACAACAACGATCTTCATATGATTGCATCCTTTCGTAATAAGATTTAGTATACTATATGGTGATCGAGGAGCGTCTGTGAAAGCTTTTTTGCGCCTTTGCGCATTTGAAATCGCACGTTTCCTATTTGTTTTTTGATTTTTGCCGAGAAAAAAGCGTAAAAATCAAAATATTTTTTAGATAAGTATTGCTTTTTGTCCTGCTTTGTGGTATACTTTCTATGTAAGAAAAAGGTAGCATTTGGGAGTGGGCGTATGTCCACTCTCACTTGTTTATATACCGAACTATGAATCAAGGAGGTAATTATGGCAAAAGGAACAAGTATTGCCGAACGCGTGGAAGCGCTCGTTACACCTCATATCACAGAAATGGGTTACCGTGTCTGGGATGTGGAATATGTGAAGGAAGGCGCGGAATGGTATCTTCGCATTACGCTCGATTCTGACAAGGGAATCGATATTGACGATTGCGAAAAAGTCAGCCGCGCGATCAACCCCATTATTGATGAGGCCGACCCCATTGAGGATTTTTATTATCTTGAAGTTTCCTCTCCCGGTTTGGAACGTGTTCTTCGCAAGGAGGAACATTTTGCGGCTTCTATCGGAAGCGAAATTGAGATTCGTCTTTTCGCGCCTGATGAAAATAAGAAAAAATCCTATACGGGTAAGCTCGCCGCTTTTGAAGATGATACCGTTACAATCGATATCGGCGGAGA
>JBGVLA010000063.1:0-2765 GCA_045124015.1 Eubacteriales bacterium
GCCGCCTGCAATTCACAAACGGCGTGAAGATCTGCAACGGTAATGCCGGGGATTGCAAGCGCATCTTTGAGTTCAAGCGCGACAACCTCCTTTTCCGTTGTGATACCCATTTCGATAAGGCGGGTAATAACCCTTACACTCGTTTTATTTACAGTAGCCATTATCTTTCCTCTCTTTCGCTTTTCTTCTTTTCTTTGGTGTTCACGGACTTCTTGAAGGACAGCTCCGCTTCGGCGCGCTCATACATATCTCGCATAGCCGCGTCTTTGTCGGTCATATAATGCCCCCAATAATAGCCGCGCTGCTTCTGATATTCCCACGTGACGAACATAGCGGGATCGTGAACATTCTGTCCTACGACGAACTCTACGTCGCCTACGGGGAGAGTGGCTATAATCTCATAGCCCGCGTTGATACGCTTGTTTTCGTTATCTTGCATCATCACGATTTTTCCTTTCTTTCGCTTGTCTTTTCTCATAGTCGGCTCTTGCTTTTGCAAGGTGTTCCTTGGCAAAGTCGGGGATTTTATCTTCGGGAACTTCGCCCAAAACCTCATATCTCTCAATGCGTGTATCTTCACCCGTATAGAGGTTGACACAGAAGCAGCCGTTTCCACGGCTATTGGCGTAAGAGCCGTTACCGCCCGTAATAAAATAAAGTTGATGGGAAATGTCCTTGTAGCCGTCGCAAAGCCATTTTTCACCGATTGCCACGACCTTGCCTTCGATATTCTTATCACGGCTTGCCGAAAGAAGGTCAGAACCCTTCAAGCAGCTTATATCGTCAAGTCCGATGGCGGCACGGTCTTTTTCGACCTTTTCAACGGCAGCAGAAATATCTGCCAAATAGAGCTTCATACACTCAACGAAATCGTTGCTCGTGACGGCATTTCCATAGTGTCTGAAAAGCTCGTCATCGTAGCATTGGCATTTCAAGAAGCGTTGCGGCTCTTTCTCGTCCGTGTGAACGGCGAACAAATATCTTCGGTTGCCGACAAACACCTCGTTTTGTACGGCATAGTCGTTTATCATTTCTTTTCCTTCGTTATTTATCATTATCTATCTCCTTTGTCCTCTCGTTTTTTCTTCAAGTGCTTTTGGTAAAGGGTAAGAGCCTTTACAATGGTGTCCTCAATCTGCTTTGGCGGCATCCCACGGGGGAAGAACTGTTCAAGGCGTTCCATCGGTATCTTGATCTTTTCCTTTTGGTTTGGCTTCTGCTCGGTCATTATGGCGAATATCGTGTCCATATCGAGCTTGCCGACCTTGCTCAAATTCTTCATTCGGATTGCTTGTGCGAGGGAGGGAGTGCAATCCTCGCTCTCAATGGTTTCAAGTAAATCCGTCTGCTCATCGTGCGTGAGATAGGATAACTCAACCGCAGGGCGAAATGCGATTTTTTCCTCGTCCACCATCGTCAGCAGTTCGGGGATTAGCTCGGTTAAGCGGATATACCGAAACACTTGGCGTTCTGACTCGTTTCCTTGTTCCGCTATCTCGCCCGCGCTATTCAACTTTGTGACCATTGGGCAAGAAGTTAAATCCGTCCTTTGACCTTGCCGTTTCATCGCATCCATTTTCATTTTGTAGGCGTAAGCTTTTTCGCTTGGAAGGATGTGCTCACGTTGAAGGTTAGAGTCAACCATTTCAACGACGGCTTCATCACGGCTGAGTTCTCGCACGATGGCGGGAATGCCGCTGATACCGAGCCGCAGACAAGCGTGCTTTCTGCGGTGTCCTGCGATAAGCTCGTATCTCTCACCGTTCTTACGCAGTATAACGGGGTTGAGAACACCATTGTTGTCAATGCTCTGTACGAGCCGTTCCATATCCTCGTCATCCCTCACTTGAAAAGGGTGCTCGGCAAAGTCGTCGATCAGACTTATAGGAACGGTGCAGACCGTTTCTTGACTTTTAACATCCAACTTTATCACTCCTTCTTACATATAAATTGGCATAGAAAAAGCCGACCTTTTGGTGAAAGGTCGGCTAATCGTGCCGTATGTAATGTTTACAAAATTCTATTTACTTTGAGTAGCTTTTATGATATAATAAACTCACCGATAAATAAGAATTTGTAAGGATAGAAAGTATGATTGTTTTAATAACGGGAGCATCGCACACAGGCAAAACTGCACTTGCTCAAAAGTTGCTCGAAAAATATAAATACCCATATCTCTCAATTGACCACCTTAAAATGGGGTTGATTCGTAGCGGAAACACCAAACTCTCTCCAATGAGTGACGATAAGGATTTAACCGCATACTTATGGCCTATTGTTCGTGAAATGATTAAAACTGCAATTGAGAACAAGCAGAACTTAATTGTTGAAGGTTGCTATATTCCGTTTGATTGGCAAAATGAATTTGACTCCGAATATCTTGAAAGCATCAAATATTTCTGCCTTGTAATGAGCGAGAAATATATCAGAAACCACTTTAATAACATAAAGAAATATGCAAATGCCATTGAAAATCGTTTGGATGATGAATGGTGTACAATGGAGAGTGTATTGGCAGATAATGCAGAAGTCTTGGCACTTGCGAAAAGACATAATTCAAACTATATTCTTATTGATGACCAATACGAAATCAAGATTGATTTATAACGACAAATTCCAATTTAACGAAAGCAATCAGCAATTTTCAGGAGGTGTTATTGATGAAAGCAGAAGAATCGATTGTTACACATGATTTGCTCCGTATAGTGTCGGTATAATGCGGTGAAATCTATACGGAGTGCAATATCACCGAAACACCGACTTTA
>JBGVLA010000064.1:0-8015 GCA_045124015.1 Eubacteriales bacterium
CCTCCACAACCACATTGTCGCTTGCAGTTATGACCTCGAAAGCGGATTGAAATTGCATTATAATAAATATTTTCTCTCGGACTTACGGCAAAAGAGTGACGAGATATGTCAGGCTCATGGGCTGAACGTTCTCAAAAAATATAATCCAAACGTGAAATCTCAACGCCTCGGCCCCAAGGAATATCGTGCCGCTATGAACGGCAACAGCTGGAAGATGGCTCTGCGAGTCGCCATTGATTTCTGCATGTCACGTGCCGGAAGTAAGGACGAGTTCCGGAGTCTGATGAAAAAATACGGCTACGATATGGTGTGGACTCCCGAACGAAAATATATCACGTACATCTGTCAGACCGCTGAAGGTAAGACCTACAAGGTACGTGATATCAAGCTCAACGATGAAAAATACTTAAAGGAGAATATGGAACATGAATTCAGGATCAGGGCAAAGCTCTATGAACAAGCTCAAGGCAATGAATATGCCGCTGGCAATACAGCAAGCGATGCAGGAAGAAATGCAAGCGGAACAGACGGAGCAGGAGATTCCGATGGTGCAGATCAGCGCAGAGGAATGGATGAAGCTCAACGAAGCGGTGCGCAGAATGGAGGCTCTGTCAGCGGAGCTGTCGGCACAGAAAGCGGTTCTGTCGAGCGAGGCGAGCAGATACACCGAGAGGATGATGAAAGCAGCAGAGGCGCAGAAAGAGGCAACGGAGAAGGCTCTGCGCAAGGTGACGACGGAAGCGGCCGAACAGGTTGGGAAAGCGAGCGAGAAAGCTTCCGAAGTTATCAACAGAAGAATTCATCGGGACGAGGCAATATGGTGGCTCCGTCTCGCTCTCACGGCAGTTCCCATGCTGCTGGTCTTGCTCTTATGGGTGCACGTGGGATTGCAAATGTAGGCAGTATCATCGAGGATGACGGCGAGGAATCCGAGGAAGAAAAGCGTGAGCGAGAATCAAGAAACGCTGCTTCTGTTGCAGGTATTCTCGTAGGTGGCGCTGTAGGTGCTATGATCGAATTGTCTAAATCTAAGCCAACGCAGACGGATGACGTTGACGATGGTGAGGTCGAAGGATTTGAAATTTCGATGTGAGAAAGGATGATGATGTGACTTGGAAAAAGTTTTGGAAACGTGTAAATGCTCTGATTCACGATAACCGCACGGTACTTCGTGAGGGCGAGGACATAGAGGATTGGGAAGAAACTCAGCGCAAGCAGCGTGAGATAGAAGCAGAAAGGCAGAAGAAAGAACAAGAGATCCTCGCCACTTGGTTTTTACGAGAGGAATATCTTAACGCAGGTTGGTTCAAACGCTTTCTTTTGCGCATTGAATTCGTCTTCCGTGATACGCGCGGAGAGAGCCACATCCCACAAATACCAGACCATATCCGCATGGAAATTGCTCGTTGCCTTCTGCCGGATATCGTTGCTTACTTTGAATCGGAGCAGGGACAGAGAGAGTTTGCCGAATGGAAAGCACAACAGGAAGCTGACAAAAAGGAAAAGAGCGAGGTCGCTTGACCTCGCTCCGAAACAGCGTCATTGTAAGAGTTTAATAGTAAAAAACAAATCCGAACCAATTTCGATTTACGAAATAGTTCGGATTTGTTACGTTTGGTGATCCATCGGAGAGTCGAACTCCGGACACCATGATTAAAAGTCATGTGCTCTACCTACTGAGCTAATGGATCATATTCAATTTTTGTCGCTCACCCTTGAGCGCTCATATATAATAGCATATATAATTCCATTTGTCAATAGTTTTTCAAAAGTTTTTTATTTTTTACAAAAAACTTTTGAAAGCGAAAAAATGGGAACCATTTTTTCGCTTTCGCATATGACAAAATAAGGGCTCAATCCTTTGCCGTATAAAGATACTGATACGACTTGTTTTCGTTTTCCTTTTTTGCGGTGGCATAATAAAGAACGCAACGGATCACCGTAATGAGCACCATCAAAGCCGAAAAGAGAAGCACGCCCATCACAGCGGTCTTTCCGCCTTCAATGACACCGGAAACGCCAACGAAGGAAATCGCAAACGCGACGATGGCAAGAACCGCGTGAAGTGTTGCCTTCACCAAATACGATCCGAGGAACTTCAAAGCAAAAACGCCGTCAGCAATACCGAGAAGTGCCGCAAAAAGAAGGGCGGTCCAAACCAAGACGATATTGAACGTTGTAGAAGCCGCGACAGCTGCGATGGAAGCGAAAACCACAATGACCGCAAGAAAATAAAAGCCAACGTGTCCAAGATAAGAGGACGCGATCGAAATGAATTTTTTCATAGAAAATACTCCGATTGAACAAAAAACGGACTTTTTATGAAGTCCGTTTCTGTGTTGTAATTATAAACTGAATTATTCAGCAATGACGCTAACGCGTTTCTTGTTGTCGCCGTAGCGTTCAAATTTAACAACGCCACTCTTGAGAGCGAAAAGGGTGTCGTCAGAGCCGATACCAACGTTCTGGCCGGGATGCACGTTTGTGCCTCTCTGGCGAACGATGATGTTGCCTGCGAGAACTGTCTGGCCGTCGGATTTCTTAACGCCAAGTCTCTGCGCACGGCTATCGCGTCCGTTCTTTGTAGAACCTACGCCTTTTTTATGTGCAAAAAATTGCAAGCCAAGTCTCAACATACTCGTGATACCTCCGTTTTCTGATTTTGTGTAACTGCGGGCATACGCCCAGAGCTTTAAGAGCTCATTTGATTGGTTTTTCTTCCGCTTCAACATCGATGTAGTCGCTATAATCCTCAAGGAGATCCATGAGCTGATAATAGTAACCCTCGATAAGACCCGAAACGGCATACTGCTTTTCGTCGCTGGATGCGAATTCGGGGAGAGCTTCTTTTACGGTAACCGTGATATCGGTGGTCTCCTCGTCGATCTCATAATGAACGTCGACGCCCCAAACCGTTTCACAGGTATTGATGATGAGCATGGTCATTGCGGAAAGCGCGGAGCAGACGACGTCCTCTCCGAACTCTGCATAGCCTGCATGACCTTCCTCATGAAACCCGTAAAAAATGCCGTGTCTCTTATAAAAAACCACTTTTGTCATAGGAATTAGAGAACGATCTTAGCGATCTGAACCTTGGTGTAAGGCTGTCTGTGGCCGATCTTCTTCTTTTCGTTTTTCTTAGCTTTGTACTTAAGAATGTGGATCTTCTTACCCTTGCCATTCTTAACTACGGTTGCAGTTACATAAGCACCTTCAACGGTGGGCTTGCCTGTAACAAAGCTATCACCGGATACAGCGAGAACTTCTTCAAACTTAACTTCTTCGCCTTCAGCAGCGTTGAGTTTTTCTACGAAAACAACGTCGCCTTCCTGAACTTTGTACTGCTTTCCGCCTGTTACGATAATTGCGAACATTGGAAAAGCACCTCTCTTTCATATCATGACTCGCTAAGCAAGGCAAACAACACGTTTTGTTTTTTACGGCCTTGACATTATGCGGCAGTTTATTCTATCACAAACTCCATATGCTTGTCAATAGCTTTTCGAAATTATTTCCGAATTTTTTCGCAGTTTTTTATGAAATCATCCATTTTTTGGCTTTTACTTCCATAAATTAACGGAAAGTTTTGAAAAAATACTTGACGAATCTTTTCTCTTTTGCTATACTGTTTTCATTCTTTGAATCATTATTTCATTATATATAGAAAGGAAACCATTTTTATGAAATACATTGATCGTGTATATGCAGACCTCCAAAAAAAATACGCGAACCAGCCCGAATTTTTGCAGGCTGTCCGCGAAGTTCTTGAATCCATCGCACCTGCTGTGGAAAAGAACGAAGAAATCTATGAAAAAAATGCGATCCTCGAAAGAATCACCGAGCCCGACCGCATCATCTCCTTCAAAATTCCGTGGGTCGACGATAAGGGTCAGGCACACGTAAACATCGGCTACCGCGTACAGTTCAATAACTCCATCGGTCCTTACAAGGGCGGTATCCGTCTTCACCCCTCCGTAAACCCCAGCATCATGAAGTTCCTTGGCTTTGAACAGGTATTCAAAAACTCCCTCACAAGCCTCCCCATCGGCGGCGCAAAGGGCGGCTCCGACTTCGATCCCAAGGGCAAATCTGACAGAGAAGTCATGGCATTCTGCCAGAGCTTCATGACCGAGCTTTACAAATACATCGGCGCAGACGTTGACGTTCCCGCAGGCGATATCGGCACAGGAGCAAGAGAGATCGGTTACTTCTTCGGTCAGTACAAGAGAATCCGCGGCGTTTACGAAGGCGTTCTCACAGGTAAGGGTCTTTCTTACGGCGGTTCTCTCGCTCGTAAGGAAGCAACAGGCTACGGTCTTCTCTACATCGTTGACGAGCTTCTCAAAGACCACGGCGACACCCTCGAGGGCAAGACCGTCGTCATCTCCGGCGCGGGCAACGTAGCCATCTATGCGGCTGAAAAGGCAACCCAGCTCGGCGGTAAGGTCGTTACCATGAGCGACTCCACAGGCTGGATCTACGACAAAAACGGCATCGACCTCGCTCTCGTAAAAGAGATCAAGGAAGTTCGCCGCGCTCGTATCTCCGAATACACAAAGGCACATCCCGAAGCAGTTTACACCGAAGGCAGAGGCGTTTGGAGCGTTCCCTGCGACATTGCACTTCCCTGCGCGACACAGAACGAGCTTCTTGAAGAAGACGCAAAGATCCTCGTTGCCAACGGCTGTAAGGCAGTTTGCGAAGGCGCAAATATGCCTACCACCATCGAAGCGACCAAGATCCTCCAGGAAGGCGGCGTGATGTTCGTTCCCGGTAAGGCGGCAAACGCAGGCGGTGTTGCAACCTCCGCACTCGAAATGTCCCAGAACAGCGAACGTCTGAGCTGGAGCTTTGAAGAGGTTGACGAAAAGCTTCACGGCATCATGAAAAATATCTATAAGAACATCTCCAGCACCGCAAAGAAATACGGTATGGAGGGCAACTATGTTGCAGGCGCGAATATCGCAGGCTTTGAAAAGGTCGTTGACGCGATGCTCGCACACGGCGTATGCTGATAATGTAATTTGATACTTAGAAAAAGTCCCGAAAGGGGCTTTTTCTTTTTAAATCAAAGTCATATTGATTTTTTTATTCTTTTATGGTATACTCTTCTTATAAACAATGCAACGGGGTGAGTATATGAACTTTGAAATCATACAAAACGATATAACTAACATGACTGTCAGCGCAATCGTTCTTCCTGCAAACGAAAAACTCAAAGAAGGAAGCGGAGCTTCTAAAGCTATTTTTGAAAAAGCAGGACGCAAGCTTTTAACACAAGCCTGTAAAGAATTGGGGTCCTGCAAAACAGGCGAAGCCGTTCCGACTTTGGCGTATCATCTCCATGCGGAATATATTATACACACCGTAGTTCCCAAATGGATTGACGGCGAACATCAAGAATATGAATTTTTAAGTGCAGCTTATTTATCAGCTTTGAACATAGCAGATGTTTTAGGATGCACGTCCATTGCATTTCCGTTATTATCATCTGGGAACAATGGATTTGACTTAAATTTAGCGTTTGAAATTGCAAAATCCAGTATAGAATCCTTTGAAGGAATAAATCTCAAAAAAATTTTTCTTGTCGTTTACGGCGATACCATTGCCACATTCATAAAGGGAAAAGGATATTCCGTTGTTAATCTTCAAAATGTGCCCCAAATTGACCGAGAAAAAGAAGACAAAAAAACAAAGGTACAACAATTAAAAAAAGACAGCAAACAAATCGTTCAAAAAGCACTTGAGCAACAATTAGAAAAAGCAATCGAATATCTCAAAGATGAAAATAACCTCAAAAAAATTATTCAAACAGGCTTTTTCATCGCAAGCCAAGTACTTCAAATAACAAAAAAGCCAAGAAAGCCCAAGTAAAACTCTATTTCAATTTTCTCCATCGCCAAACTATGCGAATTTCAAAATCAACTTTGTCTTTATATAAAAAGTCCCGAAAGGGGCTTTTTCTTTATCTTATCCATCATTTATTTCATTTTGAAAAAGGAACGTGTACTTTTCTTGTGCAAAACAAGAAAAAAGTGAGAGCCATGCCCTCGCATGACTCTCGCAAAGAGAAATATCAAAAAATCAAAATCAAAACACCGAGAAGAAGCACAGAAACCAAGCTGCCGCCCACAAGCTGAGGAACGGTATGGCGCTTCATCTTCACGCTGGAAACGTATGCGATCACGGTCAGCACCGCCATGATTGCCGCAGGCGCATAAAGTCCGAAATACAAAAGAAGAAAGATAGGACCTGCCGAACCGCAACCGTGCGCGCTGATGCGAATATGAAAGACCTTATTAAAAACAAGGATCAAAATACCCGAGATCAAATATTCCAAGGCAATGAGCCACATCGCAGAGGAAGCACCTGTCAACGCACAGGTAACCACGCTCAAAACATAGCCAACGACCGCAAAGATCATCGCAAGTGTTCTCTGACCATCTCTGCCCTTACCCTTAAATTTCGGCACGATGGGCTGAAGCGGATATGCCAAAAGAGGCAAAATGCCCAAATAAAAGAGCATATAAGCAAAATGTCCGCCTGTCGGATAGATATCGGGACGGCAAATATACAGCATCGTGAGCGAAAACGCCGCCAAAAGCTGTGCGAGTGTTAAAATACGAGCAATCTTATAAACCACTTTCATATCCATACTCCATTTTCTGTTTTTAGAAATTATTTTATCAGAGCCAAAACTGTTTGTCATTTTTCTTAACCTCTTATCATCTAGTTTCCAAAACTATTATAAACGCTTATATCGATTTTGTCAATGGTTTTTAGAAAAATATCACACGATTTTTTTGACACTATTGAAATTTCAAAAAAGATATGTTAAAATGATAACATCAGAACATAAAGGAATCCGCTTATGCGGTAATGGAATTATTATGGAAAAACAACAGTTTTTAATCACTTGTGGCGAAGTTTCTGCATTTCATATTCCCCGTTGGCATGAGCTTCCCGAATTTGACCTTTACATGGACCAAGTCATTGCGCTTGCCGAAAAATATTTAAGCGTCCTTTCTGCAGACGGAAAAGGACTTCTTACCTCCTCCATGATCAATAATTATGTCAAAAGCGGTGTTTTGCCTCCTCCGAAAAATAAAAAATACAACCGTACTCACCTTGCCATTCTTATGATCGTCTGCATCACAAAGCCCGTCATGGAAATTTCCGCGATCTCCGATGTCATCCACCGCGGAATCGAAGCCGATACCATCGAAAACGTCTTGAATTCGCTTGCGGAAGAATTTGAAAATGAACTTTCCGCCGCCGCAACGATCGCAGAAGAAGCCGTTAAAACCGCCGAAACAGAAGAGATTCTGAGTTTTATCGCCATTGAAAATGTCATGAGAGCCAACGCCGCGCGTACCGTTGCCATGCACGCCTACCACGCGATCAAAAAGGACGAGCCCGAAGAATCAAAATCCGAAAAAGCGGATAAAAAAGCCGAGAAAAAGAAGGCAAAAGCAGATACTTCCGAATCTGAGGAATAAAAAAATACCCTCCAAAATATATATGGAACAAAACCATATCATTTTGGAGGATTTTTTATGTTCGTATATTCCATTCGCAGTGCTACGATCAAATTTATTTCTGCGATCGCACTTTCCATCGCAGTGCTTTTCGCGCTCATTGCCCTCATTCCTACCTATGGCGACGGTGAAACACAGCCTGTTTCCGATATTTCTTATACGAAGATCTATGAAAACAGCGACCGCCTTGCCTTTATTTCTCAATTTGGCTGGGAAGTCGCGGAAGAACCCCTCGAAACCGTTGAAGTAACCGTTCCCGAAACCTTTGATACCGTTTATCTCGGCTATAACGAAATGCAAAAGGAACAAGGACTCAACCTCGCCAAGTACAAGGGTAAGACCGTTACGCGCTATACCTATAAGGTAACGAATTACCCCGATTATGAAGGCACCGTCTACGTCAGCCTGCTTATTTACAAAAACAAGGTCGTCGGCGGAGATGTTTGCTCCGCCGACGTCAACGGCTTCGTTCACGGC